>PFKD01000409.1:0-16263 GCA_002784125.1 Flexibacter sp. CG_4_10_14_3_um_filter_32_15 | reverse complement strand
AGCTTTTACTTTTTCTAGTTCTACTGTTTTTGCACAAGATATGCGTATTGATAAGGATAAAAACAGTATTACTACTCGTGATGAAATTATCCCTGGTTATTTTATTCTTGATCTTGGTGTGAGTTCTCTAATTAATGCACCTGACCCTATGGATTTGAAAATTTGGGGTTCGTGGTCATTCAATTTATCCTACATGGGAAATGTAGATTTGGGTACAAATTTCAAGTTTTTACCAGGGGTTTCGTTGGCTGTGGATAATTATATGTTTAAAAATGATGTAAGCCTTTTTAGAGGAAAAAATGTATTGGGAGAAGACAAAATACAGTTTTATGAGCTTGAAAAAGATGAAGTCATAAAAAGTAAATTTTCTGTTACCTATATAGATATTCCATTGGAGTTGCATTATATTCCCAATCCTACCAAAAAAGGATTACGTTTTGCTTTGGGTGGAAAATTTGGAATTCCTATTTCGGGAGCTACAAAAATAAGGTATAAAGATGATGGAGCTAATTTTATAGAGAAGACTAAAAATAATTTTTTCGTATCGCAAGTGCGTTATGGCGCTTTGGCTCGTATAGGGTATGGCAGTTTTTATTTGTTTGGTTATTATGGATTTAATTCTTTATTCCAAAAAGATAAGCTAGATTGCGACTGTAATGGAGGAAGCCCAATAACTATTGGTGTTACTTTATTTGCATTTTAATACAATTAAACAAATATACATACGGATTTTACAGATTTGTATCGTAAATGTTATTACCACCTATGAATTATAAAGAAGAAAAAAAACAATTAATTATTAATTTTTATACTGCATTTATGAATAAAGATGCCGAAAAAATGGCAGCTTGTTATACCGATGATGTAGTTTTTAACGACCCTGTTTTTAAAAATTTGAAAGGCGAAGAAGTGAGAGATATGTGGAGAATGTTATTAGGAAGTGCGACAGATTTGAAAGTTTCGTTTTCCGATGTAGAAGCAAATGGAATTAAGGGATCTGCGTCTTGGGAAGCCATTTATCCGTTTAGCAAAACAGGAAATATAGTTCATAATAAAATAAAAGCAAGTTTTGAGTTTGAAAATGGAAAAATTGTGCGCCATACTGATGATTTTGATTTGTGGAAATGGGCTGGAATGGCGTTGGGAGTATCTGGAAAACTGCTAGGCTGGACTTCTTTTATGCAAGGAAAAATTAAAGATACAGCTCAAAAATCATTAGATAAATACAGAGAAAATAAAAAATAATATATCACTTAAAATCAAACCACTATGAAAAAATCAAATTATTACTCACTATTTTTTCTGATTTTGATTTTATTTTCTTCTTGTAAAGAAACAGAATCTAAAAAAGAAGATGAAACAGAAAAAGTAACTTTAGAACTACAATTTTTTGTAAAAGATAAGCCATTAAAATTATTACAAGAATATCAAAATAACCTAAATCAAAACTATTTATTAGAAAGTTTTAAATTCTATTTAAGTAATTTTGAATTTGAATCGAATTCTACTAATGAAACTTTCAAGGTAGAAGATTCTTATTATTTATTTTCGGCAGATAGAGAAGTAACTATTTTTGAGAAAGAAATTTTGATAAAAAAAGGAGAATATTCTAAACTAAATTTTTCTATTGGTGTAGATTCTATCAAAAATACGTCTTTGGATAATTCTGGCGACTTAGATATTAGCAATAGTATGGCGTGGGATTGGAATACAGGCTATAAATTTGTCGTTATGGAAGGAAAGTACTTTAATGATACTTCTAATCCAAACACTTCCATTCCATTAGTATTTCATATTGGTCTCAATCCAAGTTATCAAAAAGTGAGTTTGAGTTTTGAGAATATTAATGACAAAGGAATTTTCAGTACAGATAATAAGAAAATTGTTTTGCGAGTAGATTTGAATGATTTTTTCTCTTCTCCCAATCAAATTGATTTTGATGAGATGAATAATATCATGGGCAAGTCAGCAATTCTAACAGAAAATTATCAAAATGACTTTATTACTTTGAAGGAAATTAGATGATAGTTTTAAACGACACTTAAAAAAGTGTCAGCTACTTTTAGAATCAAAAAACCTTAAAAAGGCTTTCATATTTACTGTGAAAGTCTTTTTGTTTTGTGGTTCGCTTTTTTTAGCCTAATTTGTATAAAAATAAACCAAACAACATAATCAACAAAAAACTCCTTAATCAAGAACTAAACTAACACAAAATGGAAAAAATACTTATCATTGGTGCAAACGGACAATTAGGAACAGAACTTTCGGCTGCCCTACAAACTAAATATGGACAAGATGCTGTCATAGGCTCAGATATAAGAAAACCACAAGAAGAAAACTCTATCTTCGAATTGCTTGATGTTTTGGATAATGATGCACTCCTTAAAACAGTCAAAAAGCACAAGATTACACAGATTTATCATTTGGCTGCCATTCTTTCTGCAAAAGGAGAAGAAAACCCCAAAATGACGTGGAATATCAACATGAACGGACTTTTGAATGTATTAGAAGTGGCGCATTATGAAAAATTAAAAAAAGTGTATTATCCAAGTTCGATAGCTGTTTTTGGGACGACTACGCCTTCTCCAGCACCTCAATATACCTCCATGAATCCTGCAACCATTTATGGAATCAGCAAACGAGCAGGAGAACAATGGTGTGAATATTATTTCAATAAATACGGTGTAGATGTGCGTTCGCTGCGTTATCCCGGTCTTATTAGCTACAAAACTTCTCCTGGTGGTGGAACGACTGATTATGCTGTTGATATTTTTTATAAAGCTGTTGAGGGAGCAAAATTTAGTTGTTTTTTAGAAGAAAACACTCGCCTTCCTATGATGTATATGCCTGACGCCGTTCGTGCGACAATGGAACTTATGGAAGCACCAAAAGAGAGTTTATCAACGCATGAAGGTTATAATTTGAATGCTTTTGATTGTACACCAAAAGAACTCTATAACGAACTCAAAAAACACGTTCCAAATTTAGAAATTAGCTATCAAATAGACAAGCTAAGACAATCGATTGCAGATTCTTGGTCAGATACAGTCAATGACGATGTCGCTCGTAAAGATTGGAATTGGAATCATAGATATGATATGGAAAGTACAACAAAAGACATGCTCTTGAATCTCAAAAAGAAATTTGCAGTAAAATAATTTCAAAATTGGTAGGGAAAAGGCACGCCTTTTCCTAAATATATTGTGTCTTTAAACGACCGACTAGGAAAAGACGTGTCTTTTCTCTACAAAATTCAAAAATTAATGTTTTTTGTTCTAAAAAGTCGTTCATAATTTAATTTTATGAACGACTTTTATTTTTTGTAAAACCGTTTCAAACTCCCTTAGCAATCGTCTGTAATCAGAGGTTGATAATGGAAGACAATATTACAGTCTATTTGCATTAATAACCGTTGCTTCTCCACTAATAGTAACTTTTCCAGTCGTTTTGTCAATGACTTGTGTCTGAACTTTTGCACGATTTTTTTCTCTAGTAATCTCTGTAATTGTCATGACAGCTTCATATTCGGTATCGACAAACATGGGGCGCATAAAATTCATAGTTTGATTCATATAAATTGTTCCTTCCCCCGGAAATAGCGTTCCGAAAATCTTTGAAAAAACACTTCCTCCCAAAAATCCGTGCATAATCGGACGTTTAAACATCGTCGTTGCTGCATACTCTTCGTCAAGGTGCAACGGATTATTATCGCCTGTTACTTCTGCAAATTTGTTTACTTGTTCTTGTGAATACGAAAATGTCAAACGGTATTCGTCTTTTTCGTTTAGTTTTTCTTTGTTTTTTGTTGTTTCGGTGTTCATAAATAAGGTGTTTTTGTGTGTAAATTGAAATACATGTTTTAGGAAAAGGCGTGCCTTTTAGCTTCGCTGACTTATCAGTTCCCTACAAATGAAAGAATTGAAATCAATTATGTATTATTTTGGCTTTTAATTCTAACTTCTAAAATCTGAATTCTAAATTTATTTACGGTTTTGCATACAGAAGTCTGTCTAATCGTTTTGTAGTATGATAACTATCCAAACACGACGAAGTAATCGTTCCTGCTTTCTCTAGGTCAAGATAACCATCTTTTTCTATAATTTCTTCATTCAAAATTACTTCTTGTACACTTGCTATCAAAAAAATAGTGTTATTAATAGATAATTCGTGTTTTTCTTCTAATTTTAGTCCGACTCTGAAATGAGATTCTTTTACATAAGGAGCTACAAAACCCTCTTCAAAATATGGAGTTAGTCCTGTCGCTTCAAATTCTGAAACCTCTCTTTCATAACGTGCAGCCGTTTGATGGGCTTGTTTGTAAAATGATTCATTGATATGATTGAAAGTAAAAAACTGTGTAGCTTCAATATTTTCTAAGGTATGGCGAGGCGAAACATCTGGACGAACAATAAAACCCATCAAAGCAGGATTTGCTCCCAAATGAAAAACTTGACTAAAAATAGCTAAATTGGTTGTGTTGTCTTTTGAAATCGTTCCGATAAGTCCGACACTTTTAAAACCAGAAATAGAATTGATAAAATTGGCACGAAAACGTTTTTCCATGTCTAGGATTTCGTCTTTTTTGATGCGTTTGAGTGTAGAGCTTTGAGTAGTCATAAAATGGGTGAGAGAATGAAAAATGATTTTTATTGCAAGAAAAGTAAACTAAATGGCTCTTTGTTAATTCTTTTATAAAAAAAAGGTTTGAAATACAATAAAAAATTCGTATTCTTCATGATAAATTGAATATTAAATCGAAAATTTTAACGAACTTTGCAAAAATTTTGGAATAGTAATAACTTGATATTTAATTTAGTAAAGTAAATAAATAAAGGCTACTTCTTAATTTAGACAAGATTAAATTTATAAATATTTAGAAGATTATAGATAAGAATTTTGGAAATAAAATAGGTGTTATTACAGTCAAGTTAATAATTTCATTTTTTCATATTTGGAATTTATAAACCTTATGAAAAAATAGAGCGTTTAGTTTTTAGATAATGTAGTAATTATCCATTCTATAAAATAACTGTAACACTATTTGATTAAAATTTAAAGTAAAAAAAAGTTTAAAACAGGGTTATAACCAAATTTATAAAAAAATAAATTTTATCTATTCCATTATTATTTTAAATCTATATTATCTTCTAGGTACATTTTTAAAACTATTATATCAAAAAGTAATTGAATGAATTACTTTTTATTAAAAATTATACGTAATTATGATGAATTGGCTACGCAAACTCGTTGGTTTGGGAGCAGCAGCGAAAAACCTGACTTCACTAAGCGAAGAGGAATGCAAGGAAGAAATACAAGCATTTGTAGAAAAAACAAATCTCCATCTTTTTCAAGGAAACGTACAAAATCTGTACAGCACACAACGTATCAAAGAAACTTCTGTTTGTCCTAGATGCGAATCCGAAACAGAAAAAAAAGCAGCTATTTTTGTTTGTGCTACCAACACGCTCCCTCAAATTATTATTTCCTCAGCAAATCACTTTTGTACAAATTGTAGTTCGGCACTCGTCGATGACAAACTTTTACAGAAAAACTGTGAAAAAGGAAAAGTATATCGTGGAATTATTGGTTTTTATATCAGAGAAAATATTCAAACTTATCAATCTCTCAATGAATATACTATCCGTTATCACTACGACCAAAACAGCAAACCAAGTGGTATAAAGATTACTGGCGACAAAATCGCTGACTACGACCCTAAAATACATGGTGAGAAGGGAACAAAAAGTCAGTATAAAATACCTTCTTCGCCTGTTACTTTGATGGACAGAGTAGAACGCAGGGACAAAAGAGAAAGTCTTACTGAGTCTAAATTTAGAAAGAACAGCAAAGAGCGAAGCAACCAAAATGACAACTCAAACGATACCCAAACAGCAGAAGAAAGAAAAAAAGCTGCACGTTCGGAAAGAGCAAGGTTAGCTATGGAAAGAGTTGCAAAGAAGAAAAACGCTAAGAAAACGAAATCGAAAGAAGATTTTGCTGATTCGGTAAATGAAACAAAACAGGATTTTAAGGAAAAAGTAGAACGAAAAAGCAACTTCAATCCTAAGAAAAGACAAAAACCTGTCGTAGAAAACCCGAATGAAAAAGCAGATACAAAGCAAGTAGAAGCAAAACAAGAGGAAACCAAAAGTTTGCCTAACAAAAAACAAGCTCCTCCTGCTAGAGCTTCTCAGCGCAAAAAACAAACTTCTAATTCTGATAAAAAAGAAGAAGAAAACAATGTAGCTGCACAACAAACTGACAAAAATCAGCATGTTGGAGATGCAAAAGAGGAAAAGCAAAACTCGTCTGCTGATAACACAGAGGAAAAAAATGCACCTAAGAAAAATCGCAGATACAAATACAAAAGGTCGACTAGAAAGACAAGAAGCAACAAAAGACCTAATCGTAAAACCATAGAAACAGAGGAACAAACACCTCAAAATGAGGTAAAAAATGACCAAAAAACGGAGCAGAAGGTGGAGCAGAAAGTCGATCAAAAGAATGAGCAAACTAAAAAGCAACAACCAAAAAGACAGAATGCTCAAAAACAAAAGGAAGTAGCTCAACAAAAGAGTCAAGATAAAACTCAAAATAAAGCGAACAACAAAGAAACTGATAAAGCTGATAATAATAATAATAAGCAACATCAGAATCAAGACGCAAACAAAGAGCAGAGCAAAAAAGATAGTGTAATCGAAAAATTACATCAAAATCTTCAAGAAAGCAGTAAAGCATCTGTTGCTCCAAAAGAGGAAAAACAGAAAGAACAGCAAAAAGAAAGTTCTCGTTTGGCTCGTTTGAAAGATGAACCCAAAGAAGAAAAAACCTCTAGGAGAAGACCACGTACAAACGTTCGTCCTCCAATAGAATTGGACTTAAAAACGCCAAATCCTCGTCGTCGTTATAACAACACGAAGAATAAATAATTTTTCTTTTTTTAGACAATGAAAAAGCCTTTTCAATTAGTTTTGAAAAGGCTTTTTGTTTTGAAATTGTCCCATCCTAACATAGCGTTACACAAGACAGTATTGAGTTTCTTACAAAATTAGTTACTGTTTTGCCTTCTCATTTAAAAGAGTTTCATTTTTCATGAGTTCAGTTATAGCAGTTATTAAAATAGTTTTAGAGGGATTAATACAAATTGCTACTGCGTTCGAAAGGAATGTTGAAGAGAATTTATCTTTGTGTCGGATAGAACATTTTTTGAACGAATTAGACAGTAAAGCAGCTTATTTGTTGCCATTGGTAGAGCCATACAATTTTTACTTTACAAAATATGCGATCAAAAGACAGCAGAAAACACATATACTTTAACAACATACAAACGGAAAATTAAAAAATATAATTACCTTTGTGTATGTTGATAAAAATCCTACCCATTTATTGTTTTAAAAGACTAATCCTATTTTTCATTCTACTTTTTGGAGTAGTTTCATTTTCTTATGCACAAAATAATTTTTCTTATCAAGATTATTTTCCAAAAGAAAAGGTGGATTCTGTTGAGTGGTATTATGGAGATGTTCCAAGTAAAAAAGATTCTACTAAGCATCTACTAGCTGATGGAGATATTTATACAAGAGATGAAGTATTTCCTTTTGATGATCTTACAATACTTTTAGAAAGTTATTTTGAAAAACGAGCTGTTTTGAAAGATGCTTCAGATATTCAACAATTAATACAAGTTTTTCCTACAAATAGCTGTGAGACTTATGCTGTTACTCGCTGTGGTGCTGTTTACAGAGATATTTTAGTTTTCTGTAAAGATGGAGTTCCTATTTCAGTTTTGAAAATTTGTTTTTCTTGTAAAGCTACTTCTTTTGTAAGTAGTAATGGAGAAGAAGATAAAAATGCAAAATGCCTTTCAAACCCTTTATCTCTAAAAGAAATTGCTAAAGAATGGATTCGAAGAGGTTGGATTGATTTGAGAAGTGCTGGGAGATAAAATTATACTTTATCCTCCTCTGTAATCGTTCCTCGTTTTCCTAGTTCTATCACTTCTACATTTGTGATTTTGGATTGATTTATTTCTAATCGAATGAGCGTTCTGATATGATGAAAACCGTGTTTTCCTGCTGCACCCGAATTAAAATGTATCAAATTTCTTTTAGGGTCAGGCATTATTTTCAGAATGTGAGCATGTCCACAAACAAAAATTCTAGGTTTTATTTCATTCAATTCTCTCCTAACTTCTGTATTATAATTTGGTGGATAACCTCCAATATGAGTCATAAAAACTTTTACTCCTTCACACTCAAAAATCTGATTTTTGGGATACCGAACCCTCATTTTTTGGTCGTCAATATTTCCATAAACAAAAATAGTAGGCTTGAAGGCTTCTAACTCATCGGCAACTTCTATACTTCCAATATCTCCTGCGTGCCAGAGCTGGTCGCAATCTTTAAAGTATGTTTTTACTTTTGGATCTAAATACGAATGTGTATCTGAAATGATTCCTATTTTCATTTTTTGGTTTTTGATTCTGTTTTTTGAATAATGACCAATTTACAAACAAAAATCCTTCTCTAACTCAATTAGAAAAGGATTTTTGAGTTTTAAGCTAAAATAAATTTTTCTAATTTCTAATCTCTCTTAGTTTCGTTTCCAACTCATTTTTTGCTGTATTTTCTTCATCAGATAAAGAAGAAGAAAGAAGGTTTGTATTTTCATACGGATCCGTTTCCAAATTATACATTTCAGTACTTCCAGAAGAGTTTGCAATAATTTTGTATTTCTGATTTCGTATTGTCCAAATATCTAATCTGTCACTTTTCATTTCTGAATACATATATTCTCTATTTGTAGAAGAAGTGGAAGAAGTAAGCAAAGATTTAAAACTCTTGCTATCATTTATTTCAGATGCGCTTGAACCTGCAATTTGTGCAATCGTAGCAAATAAATCGGTTATATTTATCAAATTTGTATCCGTTCCTGTTCTTGAAACGCCATTTCCAGAAACAAACAAAGGACAATTTATTCCACCTTCATACAAAGTTCCTTTTACAGTTCTTGAAGTATAGGGAGCTTGTGCTACATCACTTGGCGTTCCATTATCTCCTATAAAAATAATGATTGTATTGGCTCTCTCTTCTGCTGAAAGTCCATTTAAAAGACGTGCAATCTGAAAATCCATTGCTTCAATGGCTGCCATATAATACGGAATTGCATCTAAACCTTCGGTATAAGTTGGTAAAGCTCCCTGTGAGTGCATTTCTGTTGGTGGTGCGTGAAAAGGCGTATGAGGTGCAGTATAAGCCAACCACAAGAACCAAGGTTTGTCCTGCTCATTTACCCAATCGATCGCCAAATCTGTAAATTTTTCGGTAATATATTGTGTTTCTGTGGTAGATGTTCCGTCTGTCGTTAAATTCCAATTGTAATAACTCTCTGCTGTTCCTCTTATCATTCCTGCATAATAATCTATTCCAAAATTTTCTGGATTAAATGAATTATTTGCACCTGCTAAATGCCATTTTCCAATAACTGCCGTAGCATATTTATTATTTGTCTGTTGATTGATATACTTTTGCAAAACTGTTTCAGAATTTGAAAGTACATCACTAGCCCATTTTACATCTGTTCGGTAGCCATATTTTCCTGTAATGGTCGCTGCACGAGTAGGCGAACAGGTAGGCGCAACCCAAAAATTAGTAAAACTAAGTCCTGTGTTTTTTATGTTGTCAATCGTTGGCGTAGTGGGTTTGATGCTGCCTTCTGAAAAGCCATTTGTAGCATCTTTTCCCATATCATCAGCAATAATAAAGAGAATATTTGGAGAATTTGAAGTAGTCGGATTAGATGTAGTTTCGTCTTTTTTGCATGAACTAAAACTAAAAAGTAAAGACAAAGAAAGAACTAGAAACGATAAAATAGCGTTGATTTTCATAAGAATAAGTAGTTTTACAGAGTTAAGAAAATTAGTAATGCTACTTAGACCTAAAAAAATGGCATTGGTTTAGTTGAGATTAAGAATTCTACATATTCTACAATAAAATCATTCTCTTTAGTCTTTCAAACAACAATAGCTGTAAAGCATTATTCTGTGATTTCTATTCTATCTTCATAAATAGTTATCAGTTTATTTGTTTTGTTGAGTTCTAAAACTTCTTCCCAAATTCTGTTTACCAACTCATAAAAAGCAGCCATTTTCATATTACCAAATTTGATATGAATCACTTTTGGAGGAGGTGTTTGCAAAAGTATTTTATTCGAAAAATCACTATCTTTTGTAATGACAGTAAGATTATTCTCTTTAGCAAACTGCCAAATCTGATTGTCTTTTGCCTTGCTATCTAAATCTTTTTGATGGATATATTTTTCATTATTCCACAAACTAAAATGATAGGGTAGGTTTACATCTATTAAATATTGTGTCATCTTAACTTGCTATTTTACGAATCGAAAAAGTATTTCCTACCATTGCAATCGCAAAATCTAAACAGGCTTTTATATCTTCTTCTTCTAAAGAAGGATATTGATACAAAATTTCTTCTGTACTTTCTCCAGCTCTGACAAACTCTAAAATTGTTTGTACCGTAATTCGCTGTCCTCTAATGGTAGGTTTTCCATTACAAAGGTCTGCATCTAATGTAATTCGTTCTGTTAAGTATTCCATTGTGTTTTATTTTTAATTTATCTTTTCTCATTTTTTGATAAAACGATTATTGAATTGGTAAAGTTGTAGGAAAAATACTTATTTCAAACAGGTTTATTTCTTTTTCTTGTTGTTTAATCTATTCAAATCATCTTTTGTAGGTCTTAGGTAAAGTCTAAATAATTCCCAATTATCAAAGGCTTTATCTTCTAAAATATCATAATCTTCTACTAGCTTTTTATTCCTTTGTTCTAATATTTGGTTCTTTTCTACTTCATCAGCGTACATACGCAAAGCCTCTGGAAAAGATTTAGGAAATACTTTTTGATTCAATATATTAGCCACTTGCTCATCACACCAAACGGCAAAGCGTGGACTTATCCATCTTGCAAAGTCAATAGCAAGTTTTGGGTGCAGGAATGTTCCTTGTTCGAACTCGTTTGTATTACCCTTTTGAGTGATACGGAGATTTTCCGTATCACAATTTAACTGTTCTGCTAGAGCCTCCATATACTCTTTTGCAGCCTTAGAACGTAAATATTCATAAGCAACTTTACCATAGTTTTTTGCTGTTTGAGTAGCATTGAGCCAACCATCACTTGTAAAAACAATCTTGTGAGATAGATATTCTTTGACAATAATTTCTGACATAACTTATAAATTAAGAGTTTGATTATTCTATCTAAAAATAATAAAATTTTCTTTATAAATGAAGTTTAGTTAAAAAATTATCTACTCTTACAATTAGATAAAAAAATAGAACTTCGTTGTTGAAGTTCTATTTTTTTGATAGCATTAAATACAAACTACACGACTGGAAGCCGAATACATAGTAGTCACTCGGCAAAGCCAAGCGACGGCTGGGGGAAATTCTCGTCTATTAAAAACGAAATTTTTTCCGTATCTATTTTCAAAAAGAAGTTGCTTTCCATTTATTTATATTTTCTATTCCTCCAACTTCTTAAAATACTCATTCACTTGTTGCTTATAATACGGACTAAGAGCAGGAGGAATCGTTTTTAGAAGTTCGATTTGTTGTTCCTTTTGCTTGAAATATTCCTCAAACTGTGGTGGAACTCTTCGTTTGTTGGCTTTTGCTTGTTCGGCTTCTCGTTTTTCGTCTAAATCACGCTCTCTTTCGGCTTTTTCGGATTGTAACAAACGTGTCATGATTTGTTTTTGGCGTTCGATGAGTTCTTGCGTTAGGCGTTTGTTTACTAGGTCTTCTTCAGTTTTTTCCATGTCTTTTATCATTTTGGACATATTGCCACCGTTCCCCCCAGAACCTCCGTCTTGATTGCCGTTTTCGCCACCTTCGCCTTCTCCGTCTTGCATTCCGTTTTGTCCTTTTTGTCCTCCTTCTTTTCCTTCCTTGCCGTCTTTACCTTTACCCTCTTTTCCTTTTCCTTGTTGCATCGCTTTTTGTAGGGCTCTGCGTAAGGCTTCTTGTTGGGCTGCAATTTTGGCAAGACCTTCAGAAAGCTGCCTTCCCGATTTTCCACTTTTCTTTAGGTTTTCTATTTGCTGATTAATGGATTGTTGCATTTCACTCATTGAAGGTGATGGGCTTCCACTTTGATTACTCGGTTTTGGTTTTCCCATTCCCATTTGCGACATAGATTGTTGCATTTGTTCCAAAACATCATTGAGCATCAACGCCAAATTATTAATCGAAGTCATTACCGATTGCTGACGACTAGCGAGCATACGAGGATTTTTACGGTCTTTTACTTCCTGCGTAACCTGCTCCATATAATCATTCATATCAGTAAGTTCACGCATCACAAAACTCTCAATCTGAAAAACACGTTTGGCAAGCGCACGAAGACTATCCTCCACAATTTGAGCATCATCTTTTAGCTTTAATTGCTTCTGACTTAGCGTAATATATTTTGGATCACGCTGATCAATTTCATTAAAACCATTCATAATTTCTTCCTGCTCAAACGAAAGTTTTAATAAATTTTCCAAAAGCTGACGCAAATCGTCGTAATCTTCCTGTGCCTGTTCCATTTCGGCAGAAGAAGTCATTTGTTGCATCTGCTTCGCCATTTCTTCCATTTTTTCGCCAGCATTTTCTTGAGATTGAGCTGCTTTTTTCTTCTCTTTTTGCTCTAATTGCTCACTACTTTGTTCTTGGTCTTTCGTAACTTCTTCCTCTTTTTTCTTAGTGTCTTCTAAGTCTTTTGGCGTTTTGAGTTCTTCATTCATTTTGTCCAATTCCTCTAGCTGTTCTTTCATTTCCTCAAATTTTTCATTGAGTTCTTTTTGTTCTTCAGACAGACGACGGTCTGCCTCTTCTTTGTCCTTTTCAGACAGACGACGGTCTGTCTCTTCTTTGTCCTTTTCAGACAGACGACGGTCTGCCTCTTCTTTTTTCTGTTGTTTTTCGGTTTCTTTAGCGAGGTCTTTTTGTTCTTTGCCTAGTTCTTCAAGCTGCTTTGCAATATCTTGCATTTTCTTGTCGACTTCTAATTTTTTGAACATTTCAAGCGTTCTGTCCAACTCCTTTTCAAGGTTCATTTCCTTGTTTTGGAGTTTTTCCAAGACTTCTTTTATTTCCTCACTATTGGATTGTTCTTGCAAAAGTTCTTGTAATTTATCGTACAATTCCTTTGTTTTTTCGTCCATAAGTTCGTCCATCAATTCTTGCAATTTCTTTGATTTTTCAGCAATTCGTTCGTCTTGTTCTGTGAATTTTTCTTGCTGTTCGTTGAGCTTTTTGTTTTGCTCTTGCATTTTTTTGATGTCGTCTTCCAACTGTTTTTTCTGCTCAAGAAGTTTCTCTAATTCCTTTTGTTGTTGCCAATTTAGATTCTTTTTTCCTTTTAAATCTTCGGCAAGTTGCTTCAATTTTTTGTTCAAATCTTGTGCTTCTTCTAGCGTTTTGTCGATTTGAGATTCGGCACTTTTACTTGTTTCTGAAACAGATTCACGCATTTCTAATTCTTTCGGAATTTTGAAACGGTAACTTCCTGTTTTGCTACTCTTACGACCACGAACGCCATCATTATCCCAAACTTGTACAAAATATTCCAATTCATCTCCTGCTTGAAGATTCAGAGGTTCTAATTCTACTTGATGAAAATACTGTTGATTGATAGCATTTGGATTGAATTTTAATGGCAAAGATTTATATTCCGACGTTTTTTTGTTGGAAGTTATGCGATAATTAAAACGCAAATTCGTAATTCCATAATCATCAGAAATATTTCCACCAAGCATCAAATAATCGTACATCACCGAATCTTGAAATTGATTAAGTGAAACCTTCGGAGACTCATCTTGAATAACCGTCAATAAATAACTAATCTTTTCTTTGTTTTTGCTGTATTTATTCTCCAATTCTATTTCAAATGCTTCGGATTTCAAAGCTGTTGTTTGAAGTAAGAATCCATCTTCTTCTTTTTTAGCTTTCTTTACATTGGTAGAATCCTCTGAAATAATCGAAACAAAATTTAGCTTTTCAGTTTCTTGTGTTTGAAAACGCCATTCAATTTGTGTTCCTGCTGGTACGATAAGATTTCCTGTATTTTCTAAACGTTCGTCTTTTTTTCCTGTGTAATTTGGATAGTTGAGATAAGCTACAAAATTTCGAAGTTGTGGACGCTGACGAACTATAATTTCATACATTTTTGAAGTATAACCTTCGCCATCTAATGAAAACTCAAACGGACGTTGAATATTTGTAAATTGATAGGAATACGAAGAAGCCGAATTTTTGTCTAATTTGATTTTACGACCATTTTCTGTAATCAAAAATACTTCATTAGGAAATGCACTACCACTAAGATTTACATCAAAATTCAAATCTTCGCCTTTAAAAGCAATGAGTTGTTTTGTATCAACAGAAAACTCAAAAGGAGCTTTAGGCGCAAAATCTTGTTCATAATTAACCAAACGAACGGCACTTGCCTTGTAAAAATCTAAATCCCAAACCAAAAAAGCACCAATCAGAACAATAGGAATAAATAAAAACCTCAAATAACGACGGTTTTGTTCGTATTTGATAGCATCGGCAAACGAAATAGGAGCAAATTGAGAGGCTTTTTGTTCGATACTGGCTTGATACAAATCTGAACTTTGAGCATTCGAATTTGTAGAATGAAGTTGTAAAACATTCAATAAACGGTCTTGCACTTGTGGAAAATAACGACCAATTTGCCGAGCAGCTTCGTTGTGAGGAAGTTGTTTGTCTAACGTAAAGAGTTGATAAATCGGAATAATTACCCAATACACAAGGGAAAAAATACTGACCGAAATAAAACTATAAAACAAAACAGCTCTAAAAGTAGAACTAAAATTGCCGAAATATTCCAAAATACTCACAATAGCAAATGCTCCCAAAAATGCCGAAATAGCAAGTAGAGAACCTTTTAGGAGTAAATTTTTATAATATTTTCTTTTATAGGATTGGATATTGGCATATAATGCCTCTATTGATGTTTTCATTTTTTTATTTTTATCTAAAATACCGTAACTGATTGGCGAGTGATTTATATGATTTTTAAGATGAAATGCAGAATATGAAATTAGGTAAAGACAAATGCAACTGAAATTAATATTTTCAATGTATTATCCTGTAATTATCATAGTAATCATAAAAAATCACTCGCTAATTCATTTTTATTTTTTAATCAATCACTATACAAGTTACTCAATTTTATAACGTATTAAAAAGAGATTGGACTTTAAAAAAGTTAAAGTTTTTTCTAAAATTTAAAGCAAATTCTATTTTAATTAGCTATCTTGTAATTACTTTCAGAATTATAACGCTAAAAAACTTTATTCATTATGAAAAACGCACAATCAAACGAACTGTTCCAAAAATTAGAGAAGATTAGAAAAGAAATCGAAAATGTAGCGAAAATATAGAATATGGGTCTGCTAGAGATTTGCAGGAAGTGTTCGATTATACACAATGGAGAAATTTTGAAAAAGTGATCCAAAAAGCGATGACTTCTTGTGAAAACAGCTCTGAAACACTCAATTACCATTTTGTTGAGGTTAGCAAAATGGTCGATATTGGTAGTAAAACAGATAGAAGTGTAAAAGACTACGCACTTACTCATTACGCTTGTTACTTGATTGCACAAAATGGCAACCCAAGTAAAGAAGAAATTGCTTTTGCACAAAGTTATTTTGCCGTACAAACACGCAAACAGGAATTAATATAAAAACGCTATTTAGAATCCGAACGAGTAACGGCTAGAGAAAAGCTAACCGAAACCGAAAAAGTATTATCTCAACTTATCAAACAGAGAAATGCTAATTTTGGATATATACATTCTAAGGGCAATAAGGCACTTTTTGGTGGAAATTCTACTGGGCAGATGAAAGATAAATTGAATGTCCCTAAAAACAAACCGTTGTTTGATTATTTACAAACCACGCTTTTGAAAGGTAAAGATTTTGCAGCTAGTTTGACCAATGACAATATCAAAAACAAAAACTTGAACGATACACAAGGCAGTGCAAACGAACATTCACTAAATAATCAAGGTGTACGAAAACTGATGATAGAAAGAGGAATTGTTCCAGAAAATTTGCCAGTAGCAGAAGATGTAAAAAAAGTAAAACGAAGATTGACTAGCGAAGGACAGAAATTAATAAAGAAAAAAAACGAAAATAATATCAACATGAGTGACATTTTTAAGTATTTGATTTTC
>PFKD01000325.1 GCA_002784125.1 Flexibacter sp. CG_4_10_14_3_um_filter_32_15 | reverse complement strand
GTTCGTTTTACATAATTACGTTCCATAATTAAATTAATTGTGTAACGCTATGTTAGGATGGGACATTAAGATAAATAAAAAAACCTTTGTATCAAAAAAATAAATTCCCAGTTATAGAATTAACTACTTTAGTTTTTAGTTTGTAAATTTATAAATAGATTTATTCAGTTTGAAAATATAGAATTATATCCACACAAGAGTATTTAGATGATTTCATCATTTTAGATAAAAATCAAATCAATACCTTAGATAAAAAACAAAGAATGGCGTATGAAGATAGTTTGAAGTATTATAAAGATTTGAAAAATGTAATTGATACAGCAGAAAAAACAGGAGAGGAAAAAAACCAATTAGAAAATGCTAAAAATGCACTTTTAGAAGGTCTTTCTATTGAAGAAATACAGAAAATAGCAGATTCTTTGAAGGAATAAAACGAAAAAAGACTTTCTATCAAAAAATGATACAAAGCCTTTTTGTTTATCAGGACACTTGAAAAGTGTCGGCTACGTTATGGCTTTCCACTATCTGTTTTTTTCTCTGCAATTTGCTTCAAAAGAATTTCAACAGATTTTTGTAACTGCTCATCTTCATTATTTGCTTTTGCATTTGGAGAATTTTCTACAAGTACATCAGGCTGCGCTCCGTTATTTTCCATATTCGTTCCAGAGCCTTTCACATACCAACCCCTAAACGGCAAACGAACAAATGAACCATCTACCAAAGAAGCTCCTCCAGTAGAAATAACTGCTCCAAAAGTAGGCTGACCTACAAGCGTTCCCAAACCTAATGTTTTGTAAGCGTATGAGAAAATTTCAGCATTCGAATAACTATTTGCATTACAAAGAGCAATAGAAGGTTTTGTCCAAACAGGAAAAGGCAAACGTTCGCCATACGGATAATAATCTGAAAAACTTTTTTGATTTTTTTCTAAATCATCAGTTGCACCACGAGGAACGGTATAAGCGTGTTGCTTGGTTGTCAAGATTGCCATTAAATAGTCGGTAGTCCAGCCACCACCATTAAAACGAACATCAATTACTAAACCTTCTTTTCCTTCTCCACTTGCAGCCAGTTCACGCTCAAAACGCTCAAAACTCTCCCAGTTCATTCCTTGAATATGAATATAACCCAATTTTCCATTTGAGTATTTTTCCGTTAATTTTTGGCGTTCCATTACCCATTCATTATACAATTCATTGCTAAGAGAAAGGACAGGACGAATAACGACTTCTCTGGTTTCTCCTTTTGCATTTTTGACACCCAAAACAGTACGAATATCAGATTTATCAGCAAAAAAATTATAGAAATTTTCAGTCATTTTCACTTCCTGTCCATCAACCGAAGTAATAATATCGCCTACCATTATTTTACTAAATTCTTTATTCGCAGGACTATTTGGAATGACACGCATTACCTTTGCGCCTTCTTTTGTCATGATGATTTCTGTTCCTAAAAGACCTGTACGCTCTCTTTGTGTTTCAGCTCTATTTGGTGCATAATATCCCATGTGACTGGCATTGAGTTCTCCCAACATCAAATTCATCATAGCTTGAAAATCACGTTCAGAAGATGCTTTTTGTGTCCAAGAACGGTATTTTTTGCCTAATTCTTGCCAGTTTTCGCCATGAAATTTAGGGTCATAAAAACGCTCATTTATCAAACTCCAAACTTCCGTAAAAATTCCTTCTCTTTCTTTTTCATAATCAATTTCCATACGAGCAGAAAATGGCAAACCTTCAGCTTTTCCACTAGCCACAGGAACTTTGAAAAGCGAACCACCACGAGCTACATAAAATAATTCCTTACCATCAGGTGTCATACTCACTCCATACGGATTTGTATTTCCTTGTGTGATTGGTTTGCGCTCATCGCCATTCCATTTTACAGAATATAAATCTTGGTCATCGGTAGAAGCCGACCAACCACCACGATTAGTAACAAAATAAAACGTTTCGCCATCGTCAGAAATAACTAAATCGGATTCGTTTCCTTGCATCGAAGTTACTTGTACAAGGCGTTCGTGGATTCTATCAAAATCAATTTGAATTGGTTTTACTTCCTTTTTCTTCTCGTCCTTTTTATCCTTGTCATCATCTTTTTTAGACGAACTACGGTTCGTCTCTTCTTTATTTGGTTCGTCGCCATAATTTACTTTTTCTTCCCAGTCGCTTTTTGTTTTTTGCCAGTCTGTTTTATTGAGCCAAACAAACCAAACGTCAGCATCTCCATTGTTACGCTGCGAAATAAAACCTAATTTACTTCCGTCTTTACTCCAAAAAGGTTGATTATCGATGCGTGGATGATAACTAATATTTACAGGTTTTTTGCTTCCATCTGCTGCTGCAATATAGACTTCCTCATTAAAATACAAATCTTCTTGACTGTACGCCAACCATTTGCTATCAGGCGACCAAACTAAACCATTTGCCGAATTCCAACCTTCTAAAATAGTTTTTTCATTGCTTATTTTTAAGTTTTTCCCATCATAATTTATATCAGCAATGATGAGTTGGTTTGAGCGAGTAAAACTAATCTTCTTTCCATCAGGCGAAACAGTCAAATTCTTTTCATGTTCCTTTGTTTCTGTAAGGCGAGTAGTTTTGTATTTTAGCGTTTCGAAAAGACCATTTTTCTTTGCATCGGCAGAATTTACCATAAAAATATCTTTCTGTCCTTCTCTATCAGAAATAAATAAAACAGTAGAATCATTCAGAAAATTAACTTCTTGATCACGAAAAGCACTGTTTGTAAGTCGTACTGTTCGTTTGTTTTCTTTGTCATTTTCCATTAAAAATACTTCACCACGAACGGCAAAAGTTACGAGTTTTCCATTTGGAGAAACTGAATATTCTTGCAAACGATTGTTGTATGTTTTTCTTTCGATGGGGTCAAAACGATAATCGTAGGTTACATTTACATTTAATGGTTCAATTTTTTTAGAATCAACATCTAATTTGAAAACACCTGTTCCTTGCTCTAAAACAATAGTTTTTCCATCTTTACTGACATCAAAATGACGAACACCGTCATCTTTGAAAGTAGTCAGTTGTTGAGTAGTTCCGTTTATTGTTCCTTCTTCTGTCAGATTTATTTTATATAAATTATAGCTTCCATCGGCTTCACTTATAAAAAATAAATTACGACTATCTGACCAATCTGGGTGCATATCATTCCCTGCAAAAGTAGTCAGTTGTGTATATTTTTTAGTTTTGGTGTCGTACAAATACATATCACGATTTGCCGAACCTCTATAATTTTTTCGTTCTGGTTTGTTGTAACCTTGTATGTATGCCACAAAACGACCGTCTGGCGACATAGAAGGCGTATAACCCAGCGCATCAAAATAGCGTTCTGGCGTTCCTCCTGTAGCAGAAATTTTATGAATTTCGTGCGCCCATTCTGCTTGTGCAAAATCACGACGAGAAGTAAATAAAAGCGAATTATCATTTGTCCAACCTGCTAGATTATCTCCTGAAGAACGATAAGTAAGTCGCATTGGCATTGAACCAACCGTTTCCATTACAAAAACATCATCATTGCCATAACGGTTGCCCTGAAAGGCAATTTGTTTTCCATCAGGACTAAAATGAGGATTAAATTCGTAGGCTTCATGAATTGTTAGGCGAGTAGCTTGTCCACCCAAAACAGGTACAGACCAAATATCGCCTTGAAATGAAAAAGCAACCGTTTGACCGTCTGGACTAATGGCAGGATAACGCAAAAAAGGTGTTGATGTTTGTTGTGCAAAAGCACTTACAAAACCAGTAGAAGCAATAGCCAAGGCTACACCTATTTTTTTGGTTTTATGTATAAAATTTGAGATTTGTAAAAAGGACATAATTTGAAAGTATGTGATTTAATTTGTTGATGGGAACACCAAACAACGGCGAAAACCCATAACTGTAAATTTTGAAATTTTAATTATTTGTTTGCAAATTACGATACAAAAAGCGAAGGCACAAATATACTGTACCCTACTATTTTTAAATCCTCGTTCGTATATTTGTAAAAATGTTATATTACCAAATAAA
>PFKD01000008.1 GCA_002784125.1 Flexibacter sp. CG_4_10_14_3_um_filter_32_15 | reverse complement strand
GTTTTTAACTTTGTAAATTGAATTTACTCTGATAATTAAAGTCTGTTTAAACACACTAAAAGCAGTATAAAAAGTTTCGTGCGTTTACCCTATTGTACACCAATTAACTTCAAAATAAATTCTGTATTTTTAAAAAATAAAAATAACGAAGTTATTTTTTTGTTAAAACACAAACTTAATTCCTAGTAAAAAATGGCAGCAAAAAGAAGAAACTGGACAAGAGAAGAGTTAATTGTAGCTTTTAATTTGTACTGTAAAATACCATTTAGTAAGATAAATTAGAATCATAACCTTATTGTTGAATTAGCAAATGCTATTGATAGAACACCTTCTGCTGTCGCTTGGAAACTAGTTAATTTCGCAAGCCTAGATCCAACTTTAAAAGCAAGAGATATAAAAGGAGCTTCAAATTACGGAAAATTGGATAAAGTTATTTTTGAAGAGTTTTACCATGATTGGGATAATCTTGCTTATGAAAGTGAATTGCAAATATCAAAATTATTAAACAAAAAAATAGAGATTGATGAAGAAATAGATTTTGAAATTAAAGAAGGTAAAGTAAGAGAAGCACTTGTGAAAGTGCGAGTTAATCAATCATTTTTTAGAAATACAATATTGGCTTCATATGAAAATAAATGTTGTATTACAGGGATTTCTATTTCTGATTTTTTAATTGCAAGTCATATTATACCTTGGTCAAAAGACGAAAAAAACAGATTAAATCCTGAAAATGGTTTGTGTTTAAACTCAATTCATGATAAAGCATTTGACAAAGGTTTTCTTACTATCGATTTTGACTATAAAATAAAATTGTCAAACTATTTTAATGATTTCAAAAAAGAAAATAATATTCAAAAATTCTTTTTAGATTTTGAAAACAAGGTAATTGAAATGCCAAAGAGGTTTTTGCCTAACAAAGAATTTTTAGAATTTCACCACAATAACATTTTTAAAAAATAAAAAAACAGTCCTAACAAAAAGTTAGAGCTGTTTTTAGGTTTTAAAAATTAAAAATCAGAGGTTTTCAATTAATCAATCAAATAAGTAATACCTACTGAAAAAGTACGACCAATCGTATAAGAATCATAAACATATTCTTGCCCTTTAAATTCTTGTACGAGTTGGTATTCAGGATTGAAAAGATTTCTAGCTCTTAGACTTGCGCTCCAATTTTTAGCAACTGTTTTTTTGAAAGACAAATCAAAAGAAGGACGTGGTTTTTCGAAAACATCAGGCTGTCCACCTTGCGTTACGATAGCCAAACGTTCTCCAAAAACATTGAAATTAGCACTAATACTCAATCCTTTTTCTTCCAAATCATAATAAACAAAAGAGTTAATAACATAAGGAGATTGCATAAACATGCTGCGAGTAGCTGCTCTATCTGGGTCAGTAGCACGAATCAGCTCCAATTCTCTAGGGTCAATATCTACGCTTGAAGTCATTAAACTAAGGTTTGTACCAACGCTAAAATTTTTGAGTGAATTAATGAAATCCAAACGCTTACGGAATTCAAACTCTAATCCCATTACTTGTGCAGAGGCTACATTTCTAAACTGAATTTCTCCGTTGGCAGCCTGTGGATTAAATGCTCTTTCGATAGGGTTTTGGAAGTTTTTATAGAATGCACTTACCGAAATAATCTCTCCAGCATTTGGGTACATTTCATAACGAGCATCAAAGTTGTCAATCAGAGTACGCTCTAAATTTGGATTACCAATCATCTGAAAATCTCCAGCAAAATCGAAAGTAGGGAACGGTGCAAGCTCTCTAAAGGTCGGACGAGCAAGCGTTCTTCCATACGAAAGACGTAAATTTGTCTTTTTGGTAGCTTCATAAATCAAATTCAAGGAAGGCAAAAAGTCATTAGCTATAATATCTGCTTTCTGACGGTTTGGGTTGTCGCTTTCAGCCTGTATTTGTGTTCCTTCATAACGTACTCCCATCACAGTACGAAATTTGTTAGCAAAACGCCAATCTGTCATGGCATACGCTCCAATGATTTGTTGATAGCCTGTATAACTGTGTGTAATTTGAGTTCCGTCTCCAATCACAAGACCTATTGAGCCATCTGGCAAAACACCAGATTCTGCAAAAAAGTCTTCAATATTTCCTGTACTTGAATACGTGTCTGTGTTTCTGCCGATATTGGTATATTCATAAATTTGCTCATTAAAATCTCTATCTTTAATCAAATATGACCCACCGACTTTGATTTTGCTTTCTCCTGCTTTGGTTGTGAATGGAATAGAAATATCCACTTTATTATCCCAGTTTATTTCACTCATATCACGGTAATAACGAGTAGGGGCTGCATAATCATCAATAGTAAATTGGTATCTTCTCTCTGAACCGGTCTGAACATAATCATCAGAAAAATAACGAAGGTCGGGTTCGTCTTGTGTAGAACGAGCCAAAGAAGAAAGCCATTCAATTTCTATATTGTTTTTGCCTACTGTATGTTTTCCTTTGAGCTGTGCAGAAGCGATTGAGCGTTCTAAAAACTGTAATACTTGTGTTCTGTAAATATAATCATCATTGAAAGAATAATAACTCCAACGTCCTTGTCTAGCATCTGTAATTTTGTCCGAACTATGATTATACATTAAATTCAATGCAATTTTGTCCGTAGGACTTAATTTGTAAGCCATATTTAGGTTTGCTCCCATGAGTGTTGATTCAGATCCTTTTTCACTGGTCAGTTCTCGTTGAGGGTTAAGCGCATCTATACCAGCACCTGGTTTGCTATATCTTCCTGTAATTCCATTATCAAAATAAGAAAAATTACGTTGGTAACTCAATGAAGACACAAAACCAAAAGGACGACCTAATACATCGATTTGATTGCCTAGTGAAAGCGAATGAAATTGATTCAAGAAAGGAGACTTGCGTTCCGTTTCGAAGCCTTCACCAAAATCTTTTGTTTGTTGAGCTAAAAGTTGTGCTTTTTGAGCGTCTGTTAGGGCTGTTCCTAATCCGACTACTCCATTTTCTGTGATACTTGCAGGAACATCTCTACCTCCGTCTTCAAAGCCTAAAGCATCTGTTTTTCCTCCTTTGTGAGTCAGAAAATTAGTATTGAATGAAGCCTGGTCATTAAATCCTAAAGAAGAGTTCCATTGAAAAGTAAATCTATCAGGAAAATCTTTTGTAACGATATTTACATTTCCTCCTGCAAAAGCCCCCGAAAGGTCTGGCGAAAATGTTTTTGAAACAATAATATTATCAATCAAATTACTAGGAAATAAATCCATTTGTACTGTATTTCTGTTTGGGTCAAGACCAGGAAGATTTGCACCATTGAGTGTTGTTTTGCTATAACGGTCGCCAAGTCCACGTACATAGACATATTTTCCACCTTCTACCGAAACACCTGTTACTCGTGTGATGGCTGCTGCTGCATCTCTATCACCCGAACGAGCAATTTGTTCGGCTGCTAGTCCATCTTGTACGACACCCGAATTTTTTTGAGCTGCCAAAACTGCTGTTGTAGAGGCTGTTTCTGCTTTTGATGTTACTACAACGGCTTCTAAAAGTTCAGTATCTTCTCCCAAAGTAGCATCCATGATAGTAATTTGTCCTGCTTTTACTTCTACACCTGTAATGGTTTTGGTTTGATACGAAACAAAAGAAACTTGTAGGTCATACGTTCCTTCTTCTATTGAAATAGAGTATTTTCCGTCAAGGTCAGCCGCCGAACCTGTTGTTGTTCCTACAATTACGACAGTAGCTCCGATGAGTTCTTCGCCGTTAGAAGCGTCTTTGATTGTTCCTCTGATTGTTCCTTTTGAGCCTTGAGCAAAACCTGTCGAAAGAACCGAAAAGCTAAGAAATAGAATAGCAAAAAAAACGAGTAAATGAGTTTTCATTAGTTCCAAGTATAAATAAAATAAATTTCGAAATTGATTTTTTTTGGATTAAATTATTTTATTTGTCGTAGTATTTAAAATTCTTATTTTGAATTACTAACAAATAAAAAAGTACAAATGAGTCTATAATAACGAAAAGCAGTTACCCATTTTTGATGAGCAACTGCTTTTGTTTTTTTTATGTCAGACTATCTAATAAGTGCTTCCGTTGCTGTCCAACCTGCATACCAAGGCGTAGCACCTGGTGCGATTGCACCTCTGTATGAAGCATTTGTAAAGAATGAATCTGAAGGAGTCGATGTAGTTCCACCGTTTCCATTTGGAACTAAGTTGCTACGAATAATTCCCAAATTAGCTACTGTATTTCCATTCGCTGTAAAAGAAGCTGTTACGGCCGTTCTTGCTGCTGCAAGCTCTGCTTCTGCTGGCTCTTTTCCTGCCACCACTTCTACTGTAAACATATCTGAAGCATCTCTACTTCCAATATTAAAGAAAGTGTTGTTTTTCAATGCTAATTGATCAGCCTCAAAACGCTTGTAGCTGCTCTCACCACTTCCTAAGAACTCAATATCAATACCTTTTCCAAAATTAACAAAAATACTGTTGTGATACTGTCCACCTGCGTTATCACGGAAAGTAATAATACGACTTTCACTTCTACCTACATAAGTAGCATTGTAGAATGTAGGAAGTGCATAGGGCAAACCGTCTTCTGGGTCTGTACCTCCATCGTGTTCGCCACCACGGTCACCATCATTAGTAAGTTGATAAGCAATTACAAACTGATTTTTGCCTCTATATCCTTCATCATAGTCATAAGAATCATCGCCACAAGCTGTTACAAGAAGGTGTTTTGCATTTACAGTTCCACCAAACCACTCTACACCGTCGTCTTGATTAGCAAAAATTTCTAAGTAATCTACCGTAGTTCCTGCACCAACGGCACCCAATGTAAAGCCATTGATTTCGTTGTTTGCACCAATATTTGACCCTCCATGACGAATAGAAATATAACGGAATACGCCCGAATTGTCGTTGTCGTTTGTTCCACCATAGATACCTCTAGCTTCCGAAGTAGGAATTCCTTCGATAGCTCCATCTCCTGTTGCTGTGTTTACGGTTGCTTTTCCTAATACGATTACACCACCCCAAAGACCGTTTGCTGTTTCTAATGAACCGTCCAATTTATCAGCTTCTGCTGTAAAGATGATTGGTTCTGCTGCTGTTCCTTCTGCGATTACTTTTCCACCACGAGCTACAATAAGTGCAGATGCAGATTCTCCAGTACCCGGTGCGCCTTTGATAACTGTTCCTGCTTCAATAGTAAGTGTTTGTCCGTCGTTTACAAAAACAAATCCATCAAGAATCCAAACTTTGTCTTTTGTCCAAGTAAAGCTAGTTGCTCCGATTCCGTCTGCTCCTTCTGCAACACGAAAAGCTGCTCTGCCTGTTGCTGCATCGGTAGCTTCTGTATAAACAGATGGGGTTGTGGTATTGTTGTCCTCTTTAGGTCCGTCGTCTTTACAACCTGTGAAGAGTAGAATTGCTAATGCAAAAAAGGCTAATTGAAAGAAATTTTGTAATTTCATTTTGATTAATTTTAATCTTAGTGAATTGATTTTGAATTGATTTTGAATTGATTAGAACAAATCCTGATTGTTTGTTCAAAGTGTTCGGAAAGGTTTTTAGTTCTTTTGTTTAAACTTGCTGCAAAGGAACAATCTTATCTTTACTATCAAATTGCTTAAAGATTAACATTGCGTTACGTAACAAACAGTTCACATTTAATTTACAAAGAGGCTTTATTGAGGCATATTTCGTACATTATTTTTAATTACTGTACCCTACTTTTTTTAAAACACAGAGTCCACAGAGGAACACAGAGAACTAAAAGTCAGCGTAGCTAATTAAAATACGTTTTTTTAAGAAAATGGCTTTAAAATTAACTTATTCAAATAATATTTTGTATTAATCTGTATTTTAAATCCTATCCATGCTATCAATCCTACCCTACAAAAAAATAGTAGGGTACAGTAATTTTTAATAACAAAAACCATTTTTGATTTCTCAACTAACAAATATTCAAACTTTTAAATAGTAAATTTTGGAGTACAAATAGTCGTTAGTGCAGACACCATAGCCGTAAGGCTAATTTTATTTTACCTCATAAACAAGGTTAAAACCCTATCGTTTACCCACATGTTTTTGTAAAACAAAAAACAGTAAATTTTGAATAAAAATGACGTATTTGTAGGGAAAAAACATGTCTTTTCTTGTATTTGCATTTATATCTTTTAGCTAAATACACAATGTGTTTAGGAAAAGGCATGCCTTTTCCCTACTCAATTTCAATATTTTGACTATTTTACTTTAAAAAAATCTGTTTCAGACTTGTGGGTAATAGATAGGGTTTTAATCCTGTTTTTATTATTAGCCTTACGGCTATGGTGGAAACACCAACAATGGCAAGAAGGTCTATAAATAGCTTGGATTTTCTGCGTACCACAGAACATTATTTTTTTATAATTGTTTGTCTAATGGAAAAATATCATTTTCTTGTTCTTCCTTAAAAATCTTCTTATCAGCTACAAAAGTTCCAAACGGAATAATAGAAGCCAACAAAGCCCAAAAAATAGTAAGTAGTTTCCATTTGAATCTATACCCTACAATCAAAACCAAAAGACAGTAGGCAATAAATAAAATTCCGTGCGCCATTCCGACAACTAGGTTTGGTTCTTTCATTTCCCAAATATATTTGAGTGGCATCGTAACAAAAAGAATAACTAAAAAAGAAATTCCTTCTACCACGCCAAGAATACGTAAAAATTGAAGGAGTTTTGAATCTGAATGGGTAGTTTCTGTGTTTTTCATGGCTTGAATGAAGTATAATTGTATTGAAATTTTGATTGCTAAATAGACAATAAATAAACTTTTCGTAGAAATAAAGGGTTTTTATAAAATTTCTATGAAATAGAATACAAAAATAAGCGTTTTAGAATTGCAAATTTCTTTAAAAATCACTAATTAGCATAACTAATTCCGTCTAAAATTGAATAAAAGTAATTTATATCCTTAATTTATTCTATTTTAGCAAAAAATATTCTATCCAAAATTCCATCTTTTTATTGTTTTTATGAAGTTAAAACACATTTTTTATTGTGCTGTTGTGCCTTTTGCATTATTGCAACTGAGTGGAACAAACGAATACGATTATCAAAAGCTAGGTTATACACAAAAAGGAAAAGCCTCTTATTACGGAACAAAATTCCATGGCAGACCCACAGCAAGTGGCGAAAAATACAATATGTATGACGCAACGGCTGCCCACAAAAAAATATTATTCAATAGTCTTGTAGAAGTTGTCAATAAAAACAATGGCAAAACGGCTATCGTAAGAGTAAATGACCGAGGACCTTTCAAACCGGGGAGAATCATTGACCTTTCTTATGCCACAGCTAAAAAGTTAGACATGGTGCGTGATGGTGTGGTGGATATAGAAATCCGTCTTTTACGTGCAGGTGCAGATGGTCAGACGCTTTCTCCAGAAGGTTCAGAAGAGAAAAAAGATAAAAGAAAACCACGTAGAAAAGTAGATATCAAAAAAGCTCAAAAGAAAAATAAATATTTACCAAGAATTTATAGCATTTGGGGAACACAAAAATACCCAGAAGATTTTGGGGTACAGATTGGAAGCTATAAAGATTTGACAAATGCTGTACAAAAAGGAAAAGCTGCTATGAAAGCAGGATTTGATGAGGTTTATATCCGTGTCAGTTGGACAGCCGACCGTTCGCAGCGTCTTTTTAGAGTTTCGGTAGGAGATATGAACGCTACCCAAGCAAGTGATTTTGCCAAAACATTAGATTCAAAAGGTTTTAGAGGATGTTTTCCGAAGGCGCATTTTAATGACTAGCAACCATTATCAAGGTTTTTCTGACAGAAAGAAGGTTTTCCTTAACAATCGTTTGTAATCAAACGTTGATAATGGGCAACAAAAAAGCAATAGATTTTTACAATCTATTGCTTTTTTTAGTTACAAAATTTGATTTCTTCCTTGGCAATCATCTATAATCAGACGTTGATAATGGAAAATAAGAAATGATTATTTCAATTTATCTTTCTTATTTGGATTTGCTTGTTTTGTATCAACGTTAGGCTTTCCTTTGGCTTGTGCTTGTTTTTCTTGTGCCTCTGCCATTGCATCTTGCATACGTTGCATAAAAGAAGAACCCTTCTTACCACTTTTCTTTTTCTCTTCTCTACGAAGTTCTAATTTCGCTCTAATTTTTTCTTCATCTACAAAGAATTTACGAATGACGAGAGTTTGAGTAAGTGTAACAAGATTTGAAACCACATAATAAAGCGTCAGACCAGCAGGGAAAGAATTCAAGACAAACATAAACATAACTGGCATTCCGTACATCATCACCTTCGGATTGATAGGAGAATTTGCCATTGAATTTTGCTGTGTACTTACGCTAGTTACCAAAATCTGTGAAGCCGTCATCATTAAAGTAAACAAACTGACATGATTTCCATAAAAAGGAATAGTAAACGGTAAATTCAAGATTGAATCATACGTAGAAAGATCACTTGCCCACAAAAAGGCTTCATTACGAAGCTGAATTGCACTAGGAAAAAATGTAAAGAGCGCAAAAATAATCGGCATCTGTAATACCATCGGCAAACAACCACTCAACGGATTGACACCAAACTCACTATTGAGTTTCATTGTTTCCTGTGATTGTTTGGCTTGGTCATCTGGATATTTTTCTTTAATCTTATTGATTTCTGGCTGCAAAACCTTTGTTCTTGCTTGTGCTACATACGATTTGTAGGTAAGAGGAGCTAAAGCCATTTTGATAAGAAATACCATTACAATAATCAAAATACCATAATTAGAAATAATATTTTCTAATAAATCAAATAATGGAATGATTATAAATAAAGTAATAGGCTGCAAAACGGCCCAACCTAAATAGGTGTTTTCTTGGAAACCATCTGTTACGGCTTTATTAATGTCGTACTTATTAGGACCAAAATAAAAACGAGCCTTTGCATCAGCAGTAAGCGAAGAAATAGGGATAGAAGTTTCTACTTTCAGCGTTTTGATAGCAGAAGAATCATTTTCATTGACAGCACCAGAACCAATCGTTAGTTTTTCAAACTGTTTGTCTGTAATTAAAGCAGCATTGAAGAAACGTTGTTTCATCGAAAACCATTTTACTGAATTTTCTAAAACTTCCGTTTTTGCATCGGTGCTACCTTTACTTAAATAATCAAAATCATCTTCAATCGTGTAATAATTGATTGTCGTTTCTCTTCTATCTAACTCAATATTTTGGTCAGTACGCTTGATATCGTCCGTCCAAGAAAGTTGTAAAGATTGAGTAGCAGCATCTGTTTTGATAGCATAAAACAACTCAAAACCATCTTTAGGCAATGTATAAGTGATTTCTAAAGGTTTTCCATCAACTAGACCAGCAAAAGTAACATTCTCTTTTGTAGCATTCTGAACCGTAAAACCGAGTTTGTCAATTCTGACACTTCCAGAAGAAGTCGGCATTGAAAGTTCGATTTGACTGCTTTTCTCATCTACCAAAATCAATGGTTTGCCATCAAAAGTTTCGTAGTTTTTGAGTTCTACATTCAAAATTTCTGCTCCCAAAGAAGACAAAGCCACTTTGATATTTTCATTTTCCAAAACAATCTCTTTTGCATTTGCAATCAATGCTTTTGTAGTAGAATCTAACTCTACAGTTTGTTCTGTTTCAGAATTTTGTCCTTTTTCTGTTGCAGCAATAGCTTCTTGTGCTATTCTGATGCTGTCTTGTAGTATTTGTTCTGTTCTTTGTTTTGCTTGTTGTTCTTCCTTGCTAGGACTAAAAAAGAACATATACGCAATAAGCAAAGCTGACATCAAGACGAGTCCGATGGTTTGATTTTTATCCATTTATACTAAAGTAAATTAATTTTCGATTTTTCTTATAAAGAATAGAGTTTTTTATAAAACAAACGCTTATCCTTGGTATAGAATAATTCAAAAAACTGCCAAGTAGTCCGAAAAATTCTTTTATTGATAATCATAGACTAAAGTCTATGGTACATTTTCGCACCTTAAAAGGTACGGTACATTTTTCTCACGCTAAAGCGTAAGCTACATTTATTCCACTACTTCTTCCAAACGCTTTTGAAGAGCAGCTCTGATAAATCCTACAAAAAGAGGATGAGGACTAAGTGCCGTACTTTTGAGTTCTGGATGAAACTGCACACCAATAAAATAAGGATGTTCGCTTTGTTTCATTTCTACAATTTCTACCAAATTTGATTCTGGATTTGTTCCTGTTGGAAGAAGTCCCGCCTTTTCATAATCCTTCAAAAAGGTATTATTAAATTCGTAACGGTGACGATGACGCTCATGAATCAAATCTTTTCCATTATAAACCTGCGCAGCCAAAGAATTCTTTTTAAGCTGGCAAGGATATGCACCCAAACGCATTGTTCCTCCTTTTGTGGTAATATTTTTTTGTCCTGCCATCAAATCAATTACAGGAAATTCTGTATCAAGATTCATTTCTGATGAATGTGCGCCTTCCAATTTCAAAACATTTCGTGCAAATTCTACAACAGCGACTTGCATTCCCAAACAAATTCCGAAAAATGGAATTTTGTTTTCTCGTGCATATTTTACTGCCAAAACTTTTCCTTCTATTCCTCTATCTCCAAAACCAGGAGCAACCAAAATGCCGTCCATATTTTCTAAATATTTTTTGACATCTTCATCCGAATCCAAGTCTTCTGAAGAAACCCATTTGAGTTTTACTTTTGTTTCAGTTTCTGCACCTGCATGGATAAATGATTCTACAATCGATTTGTAAGCGTCAGGTAATTCTACATATTTTCCAACTAAAGCTATTTTTACTTCATCAGTTGGATTTTTGAGTTTTCCTAAGAAGTGTTTCCACTCATCCAAATTTGGCGTACTATCAGTTGGTAAGCCTAATTTTTCTAAAACTATATCGTCTAAATGTTCTTTACGCATCAAAAGAGGAACATCATAAATGGTATCAGCATCAATAGACTCAATGACCGATTTTATATTTACATTACAAAACTGCGATATTTTTCTACGAATATCATCAGGTAGAGAATGTTCGGTACGACAAACCAAAACATCAGGCTGAACACCTTGCTCAGAAAGCATCTTAACAGAATGTTGAGTAGGTTTTGTTTTGAGTTCTTTTGCAGCACTCAAATAAGGCACTAAAGTAAGGTGAATAACGAGTGAATTTTGCTCACCCAACTCCCAACGAGCTTGGCGAACAGCTTCTACAAAAGGTAGGGACTCAATATCACCAACACAACCACCAATTTCGGTAATTATAATATCATACTTTCCAGTTTCTCCCAAAAAGTAAAAATTACGTTTTATTTCGTCGGTAATATGAGGAATTACTTGAACTGTTTTTCCCAAAAAGTCGCCTTTACGTTCTTTATTGATGACTGTATTATAAATTCTTCCAGTCGTTACATTGTTTGCTTGTGAAGTACTGACATTCAAAAAACGCTCATAATGCCCTAAATCCAAATCTGTTTCTGCGCCGTCGTCGGTTACGTAACACTCGCCATGTTCATACGGATTGAGCGTACCAGGGTCAATGTTGAGATAAGGATCAAATTTTTGAATGGTAACAGAAAACTCTCTTGACTGCAAAAGTTTGGCTAGTGAAGCCGAAACAATACCCTTGCCTAACGAAGAAGCTACGCCACCAGTAACAAAAATATATTTTGTTTTACGTGGAGAAGAAGTAGTAGAGGAAGTATTTTTTGAAGTTTCTTTAGTGGAATCTTTTTTTGTGTTTTTGGTCGTACTCATAGCAATTTGCAAACAGATGTTTTTTTTGATGCCACAAAATTACAAAAAAAACCATTAATTCAATTACGAATTACGAAATAAGTATTCAGCATAGCTAATGAAGAAATTATTAAAGTTGGTTTGGTAGTATCTAATTTTCTGTAATTTTAATTTGTAATTCTAATTCCGACTGTTTGTATTCCTTCTAAAGAATCTTTACGCATCATTTGTTCTAATTCTATTTTATATTTTCCTTTTTCAGAAAAATCAAAATTTTGTTCTAACTCAAATTCTCTAGTATAAATAGTTCCAAATCCTTCTCCTAGAGGTTTTCCTGTTGTACAGTCGAAGAGGGTATCTAATTTCATTTTTTCAACAAGAATTTTTCCTGTTGGAGAAAAAACTTTATAATTAATGTATGAATTACAATAATCGTAATCTGTCGTATAACGCAAATGATAAAAAATAGAATGATTTTGAGAATCATTTATTTCTACTTCGAAAGATTGAGGTTTATCTTGTTGCCAAAATCCAGTTGAAAATTCTTTATGATTTTCGTACAAGCTATTATTTCCACACGAGGAAAAAGTAAATACTAGCAATAAAATCAGAACAGATAAAAGAGAAAAGGAAAGTTTTTTTTGGAATTGCATAAAATGAAGGGAATATTTTTTATAAACTAACGTAACTTCAAACTACTTATTTCTTAGCTTTTTGATAAAAAATGTTATTTCAAAAACTTATTGTTAGTCATAAGCAGCAGCTATCCAAAACTCTACTGTTTGTCCGACTACTATTTTTGAACCTGCTGATGGTTTTTGAGAAATAATTGTTCCTACTTCTTTTCCTTCTGCTTTTTGATTATGAATTACGACAGTAATTCCGTTTCCTTCTAATTCTAGTTTTACGTCTTCTCCGTGTTGGTTTATATAATTTCCAATTTTAAAACCGTCATTGTTACTACCACTTGCAATAAAGAGTGTAACCTCAGTTCCTTGTGGGATATAAACGCCCTTTTCTAAATCTGCTTTTGTATATTCTTTTCCATTAACAGCAATTTTTAATACTACATTTCTTGCGCTATTTGTAACATATTCAGGTTTTCCCATTTTTAGCCTCACATTTTTGAGTTGTGTATGTGCGCTTGTGTAAGGAGAATCTATAATTTGAGGAATACGTGTATTGGGTGGAGTTTCTGCATTAATGGTCAGATATATTTTTCTATGAATTTTGACAAGAGAATTATTTTTTGGATTTTGTTGTATAACAGTAAGAGGAGGGTATTTTGGGTCATACGAGGTATCTGCAACTTCGTAACGCAAATCTTTCTCTTTCAAAAAGTTATCTACCTCTTCTATTTTCATTTTTTTCAAATTAGGGACAGTAATTTTAATGTCATGATTTGTGGTACTAGGTAAATAGATATAAAAAAAGGTGTACAAAATACAAACTATCAGCATTGCCATCAAGCCCAAATGAATGAGTAGAGTAGAATAATGATTGCGAGTAAGATAATAATGGGCTTTGTGCTTTATTTCTTTAACATCTATATTTTTGAAAAAATTTGTATCCATCTTGATTGACAAAACTTAGCAGAACATAATTAGATAATTCACAAAAATACAATATTCTACCATATTCTTTGCTTTGACAGAAAAAAAGTTGATTAGTTTTTTGACTAAACTTAAGATTTAACAGAAAAAAAGCCAATCATTTTATTATACTAATAAATGGCTTTTAAAAAACTATGAAGTTATATTTTTATCTTCTTCCTTGTGTTCCATTCGAATTTTCAGTTGCTTTTGGTTCTAAATAAACCTGTGAAAAATCTCGGTATTGCATTGGGTTATTAGGAAAATTCTTTACATACGGTTGTAACAGGCGATATCCCTCATCATACCACAAAACAATAATTGGGGCATCTCTCATTGCTACATTTTCAGCTTGAGCAAAATACTTAATTGCTTCCTCTTCATTGGCTGCGTTCATTGCTTTTTCATAGAGTGCATCAAATTCGTTATTTTGATAACGAGATAAGTTTGGATAAGAAACCGTTCCAACTGTACTAGGAACATCTTGTCCATAAAACATACGGATAAATGCTTCTGGACTAGGAAAATCTGCAATCCAAGAAAGTTTGATAAGTTGGAAATTTCCTGTCATCATTTTGTCAGTAGATTGTGCCATCGGAACAATATTGAGTTCAATATCAACTCCCAAAACATCTTTCAAATCTTTTTTGATTTCTACGGCTACATTTGTATTTCGGTCGCCTTCTGCATTGAGTTCTAAAGTAATTTTAGGAAAATCTTTTGCATTTCTATAACCAGCTTTATTGAAGTAATAACGAGCCGAATCAGGATTGTATGAATAACCATAAATATCATCTGGGTAGCCTTTATCTTTGAAAGATGGAGGTGTAATTCCGTGATGCCCTGCTTCGTAAGCTTCTCCCCCCAACACATATTCAAAAATTTCGTCTTTATTGATAGCAAAAGAAAATGCTCTTCTGACATCTACATTTTTGAAAATCTCATCATCTGTCATGAACGTCAGAATCTGTGTTTGCATTTCGGGTTCGTGTTCTAGTTCGAAAGGCAAAGAACCATCAGCACGCTGATATTCATCTATAATATCGATGATATAATCAGTTGGAAGGCGATAAACCATATCTAACTTATTCTTACGGAACTCAAAAAGTTCTGTTTTTTTATCTTTAATAAAATAAACTTTTACGGCATCAAGATATGGCAAACGATTACCTACTTCATCTATTCCGTGATAATTATCATTTCTTTTCAAGATAACAGAAACATCTTCTTCTACATCGGCTAAAACAAAAGCACCTGTTCCGATAGCTTTTCCACCCATATCTACACCATATTTTTCGTAGGCTTCTTTGGGAAAAATATAGGCTTCTGGACGAGCTAAATAATTAAGAAATAGTGCATTTGGTTTTTCAAGTGTAACCTCAACTGTATATTTATCAATTACTTTTAAACCTTCCATTTCGTTGGCTGGCTTTGCTCCATTTGCAGTTTCGTTATAATAAGCAGTAGCTCCTTTTATTACCCCACCAATAACGTGAAAGCCTTGATTATCACGACTTTGTGTAGCTAGGCGAGTAAAACAATACTTTACATCTTCAGCCGTAAATTCTCTTCCCTTTCCATCTGCAAAAGCGGCATCGTCATGGAAATAAACTCCTTTTTTCAAACGAATTGTATAAACTAAACGGTCATCACTTAGCTCGTAGCTTTCTGCAAGTCCGTTTGTTACTTTGAGCGTTTTTGGGTCTAATTTGAAAAGTCCCTCATAAACTTGTGAAGCAATTCTATAAGAATAAACATCAACAATATTTAAAGGAAATAATGTTCTGAAATACTCTGTTTCGTTTACGTTGAATACTCCTCCATAGAATCGCCCTCCTTTTGCTTCTCTGACATTTCCAGCTTCCGAAGAATTAGAAGTGTCACAAGAAGTAAGAGATAAACAAGAAAAAAGAGCTAAAAGTAAAAGTAGAGAATAAAGTTTAGTAGGTATTTGCTTCATACGAATGTGCCTTAAATGACGTTGAAGATGAGAAAGTCTGAATGATATTATATAAATAAATTTCAATTTTATTTGAGAATAAGTTGAGTGTAAGTTGAGTGTAAGTTGAGTGTAAGTTGAGTGTAAGTTGAGTATTATTGTTGAGTATTATTTTAATTAGAAAGCGACTTAATTTTCCTAAATTTAGAAATTAAAAATCCTTTACAAAAACAATTTGTAGAAATAATTTAGTAAATCAAAAAACTTTGCTCATAAATTATGTAAATATAGCGATTTTTGCTTTGTATTGTCAAACTAATTTGTTCAACAGCGATTCAAAACTTAATTTTCACTCTAAATTTATACCGATAAAGAAAGTAAAACAGGGCAATGGTCGGAATGAACAGCTTCTGAAAGAATTTGACAATCTGTCATATGTTCTGCAAAAGGTTCTGATATAAAATGATAATCTATGCGCCAACCTAAATTTTTAGCTCTACATTGATTGCGATAAGTCCACCAAGAATAATTATGAGGTTCTTGATTGAAACTTCTAAAAGCATCAATCATACCTTTTTTTTCATAATCATCTAACCATTGTCGTTCTTCAGGTAAAAAACCTGATGATTTTTTATTTGATTTTGGATTATGAATATCAATTTCTTTATGGCAGATATTATAATCTCCACAAACAATGATATTTTCTTGTTCTTTTCGTAGCTTCTCCAAATATAGATCAAATTCTGCCAGCCATTGGTATTTATATTCTTGACGATGCTCTCCAGAAGAACCTGACGGAATGTATACGTTTATAACAGAAAAAGAAACTCCATTGACATCAAAATTAGCTTTCAAAACTCGTCCCTCTTCATCTGATTGTTGCATATTTGAGCCTTTTTCTACTGAGGTAGGTTTTATTTTGGTAAGAATGGCTGTTCCACTATATCCTTTTTTCTGTGCAGAAAACCAGTACGATTCATAACCTAGAGATTCAAAAAGAGCTTTATCAACTAATTTTTCTTCAATTTTGATTTCTTGTAAACACACAATATCTGCGTTTATTTCTTTGAGCCATTTGCAAAAATCTTTCTTTAGAGCAGCTCTGATACCATTAACATTATAAGTGATAATTTTCATTTAGCTAATAAAAATTTTGTTTGAGTAGTGTTTCAGTTTTTTAGCCAAAACGCTAAAGTACTAAAACTATTGGTAATTACATTTTTTATCTAAAAAACTCTCTATTGATACGACTTATTTATAGAATATCTTATTTTTTTAGTAGTCTTTTATGCCCCTTTTTGATGATTGTTTTTTGTAATAGAAATACAGAAGCAGTTGAAAAAGAACCTTTCAGTTTGATAGAACCAGAACATTTAAAATATAAAAAAATTGCTTGTTTAAGCCATTTTTTATTGTTTTCATCGGATTAAATAGTCTATTCGTATAAATTAGACTTAATCATTTTCTATAAAAGTGACTTTGGTAAGCTATTAGATATACTGAAGGTAGGATTCTTAATTCATCTGTTGTTTGAAGCTTGAAGTGAATGAAAATTAAATCTAAATTTTCTTAACCTGTTCTACTCAAAAATAATAAAATATTTTTTTGATAAAAAAAACAGGTTATCTGACAATTTTTGTGATAATTTTAT
>PFKD01000047.1 GCA_002784125.1 Flexibacter sp. CG_4_10_14_3_um_filter_32_15 | reverse complement strand
AGATAAGACCTTGATCTTTATTAGGAAGAGTAATATCTACACCAATAGCAATTTGAGTATTGTTCTCATCAAAACCGACTTCATCAGGGATATAAACAATAAACTCCTCATCAACATTATGAGAATATACTTTATTATTAAATAAACTGAAATAATTTTCATCTTTATTATTCTCTAAGATTTGATTTTGCCAAGTTTTGTAAGCATTCTCTTCTCTTAAAAGTACACCTATTTTTTTGTTCATCTTGTCCTTTGCATTGGGTATTTTATCCAAAAATGTACTTAATGAATTATACTATCCTACTTTTAGACTTGATAATAGTTGTTTTTGAATATCTACATCTTGCGATATAATCTCTTCAAAGGCACGTCCTATAAAGAAAGTAATTGCATCGTGTTCTTGTGAAACCTCATATTCACTTACTAAACGAGTAAGCTCACTAGGATTTATGACTTCTTTTTGAAGACCGTTTTGTTTAATAATATCTCCCTTTTCACAGCTAACAAACTGGAAACAAAGTAAAGCAAGGAGAAGAACTGAAATCTTGTTCATATAGAAATTATTTTATATGATAATGTGAATTTATTAAAATCAGCAAATCGTTATATTATTTTGCTGATGCACAAATGTAATTTTAATACACAAGGTTTTTTGTTAAAAAAGAGGTTTTTTTTAGAAAAAATTATATTAGTAATTATTTTACTCAATTTTATTTTTATGAAATTAACTCTCATTTTAAAGAATCTTAATCTATCCATTTATTAGATTAAGGTTCTTTTTTTTGTATTTTCGTTTTTTAATGAAATCTAATTTCAGATAGGTAGTTCATTTACCATTCATCATTCATAAAACCCTGCCGCTGTTGGTGTCCTCACCAACGACATAAAAACAATTATTCTATGCAACATTTTTCATTACAACTACGAGTTTTATTCTCTAGTTTGATTTTACTTTCTCTTTTTACGGCTTGTAATCCAAAGAAAAAAACAACAGAAACTTCCACCGATTCTAGTACAGAAATTGATTCTACTCAAATGAATACATCAACACCTACTGACATTCATACTTTTGCTGTTCGAGAAGATGCAAAAATTACACATTTAGATCTAAAATTAAATGTGGACTTTGACACAAAAATGCTTTCAGGTATCGCAACTTATGATATTGAGGTTCAGAATAATATAGATAAAATATATTTGGATACTCGTAGCCTGACCATCGAAAACGTAGAAGTAGATGGACAAAAAGCAAACTTCGAACTTGCTAATGAAGACGAAAATTTGGGTCAAAAACTCTCCATTCCAGTTACTCCTCAATCTAAAAAAGTAGCAATTACTTACAAAACTTCTTCCACAGCAGAGGCTTTGCAATGGCTTTCACCTTCACAAACGGCAGGAAAGAAAAGTCCGTTTTTGTTTACTCAATCGCAGGCTATTTTGGCTCGTACATGGGTGCCTACACAAGACAGCCCCGGTATTCGCTTTACTTACACAGCCGAAGTAACTGTTCCTAAAGAACTTATGGCAGTAATGAGTGCAGAAAATCCACAGCAAAAAAATGATTCTGGCGTTTATACTTTCAAAATGGAACAACCTATTCCTGCTTATTTATTGGCTCTTGCCGTTGGCGATTTGCGTTTTCAACCGATTGGTGAGCGCACAGGTGTTTATGCAGAACCTTCAATGATTAGCAAGGCTGCCTATGAGTTTGAAGAAATGGACAAAATGCTTGAAGCTGCTGAAAAACTCTATGGAAAATATGCGTGGGGACGTTATGATTTAATCGTTTTGCCTCCTAGTTTTCCGTTTGGTGGAATGGAAAATCCTCGTCTTACTTTTGCAACGCCTACTATTTTGGCTGGCGACCGTTCGCTTACTTCTTTAGTTGCTCACGAACTGGCTCACTCTTGGTCTGGAAATTTGGTAACAAATGCGACGTGGAATGACTTTTGGCTCAACGAAGGCTTTACGGTTTATTTTGAAAATAGAATAATGGAAGAAGTCTATGGAAAAGATTATGCTGAAATGTTAGCTTTGATTTCGTATCAAGATTTGAAAGACGAAGTAAAAGTAATGACAGAAGCAGGAAATGCAGAAGACACAAAATTAAAACTTGACCTTACAGGGCGTAATCCAGATGACGGAGTTACTTCAATCGCTTATGATAAAGGTTTTTATCTTTTAAAATTGATTGAAAATACAGTCGGACGTGAAAAATTTGATGTTTTTTTGAATAAATATTTTACAGAATACGCTTTCAAAACAACAAATACAGAACACTTTCTGACGTATTTAGATAAAAATCTTCTTTCACAAGTAGATGGTTCGATGCAAGAAATAAACCCAAAAGAATGGATTTATGAAACAGGAATCCCTGCAAACATTCCAAAAATTGAATCTGAACGTTACGACAAAGCCATTGCAGCAGCTGAAAGCTGGAAAACGGAAACACCAGCAGCACAATTAGAAACAAAAGATTGGACGTATCAGCAATGGTTATTTTTCCTTCGTGCCTTGCCAAATGATTTGACTTTGCAGCAAATGGACGAATTAGACAAACAATTTAAGTTTTCAGCAACTGGAAATAATGAAGTTTTGGGAGAATGGCTCGTAAAAGTAGCACACAATCAATACGAAAAATCATATCCACAAATGCGTAAATTCTTAGTCAATGTAGGAAGAAGAAAGTTTTTGAGTCCGATTTATGGACAGCTTGTAGCCAATGAAAAAACACTTCCTCTAGCAAAAGAAATTTATGAAGAAGCAAAACCAAATTATCACTTTGTATCTTCGTCTAGCATTGAAAAAATGATAGCAGAGAAGGAAGGTAAATAATTGTTTTTTAGAATATAATAAACGTTATCATGGTTAATTTAGTAATGTTCATTTTTCCATAGCGACAGGTTTGCAAACCTGTCGCTATGGAAAAATAAGACTGTTTTGCTTCTCTAACTAATTGATTGTTAGACCTGTAAATAACCGTGATAACGTTTAATAAAAAAGCTAGTTCAACTATTATTTTTGAACTAGCTTTTTTGATTTTCAAACTCATTACAATACTATTCGGACGCACCTCAAAATGTCGTTTAGTAGGGAAAAGGCAAGCCATTTCCCTACAACTCTACAAATTAATAAAGCGACATCTGGAGATGCACCCTACTATTCTAAGAGAGAACATTTTGAAAATAGCGTTTTAACCACGTAGTTGATGCTTTTGCTTGCCATTGAGAATCTAATTGTTCTTTTATCTGAACTAGATTATCAAAAATAATGGTATCAGAAGTAATTTTTTGTTCGATGACTAATTCTTTGAGTTTAGAAAGAGAAGTAGTCGTTATTTTATTTTCTTTATCAAAAAAAGCGACTTTCGTTCTGTCAAAAAGAGAAATTTTAAACTCTTCTTCGATGGCTTTCATAAGTTCGACGGATTTATCAATAGAACAACCTGTCGTTTTTGTTAGTTCTTCATTGACTGCCAAAATCAAAAAACGATGATGACGAATTTCGAAAGAAGAAACTAAAGAGTTCCCATGGGCTTGCCAATTTTCAATGAAATTTGTTAAAACATTTGTAATTGCCAAAACTTCACTATCTGTAAGTTCTCTGTCAGATTGATAAATCCAAAGGCGAGAATAAGAAGGCATTTTTTCAAAGGGGAGAAACATAAGAATATAGTTTATGCGATTTTTATATAAAAAAACAGCTTGAATCAATTTTAAAAATATTTTATTAAGCAGTAAAAATCTTATAAAAAAGAGATTACTTTTTTAGTAAAAATTATAGAGGCAATATAAAAATGAAATAATATTATTTTTACAGTTCATTATATATAGAGAAAATAACTGCTTGAATAGTCATTTTAACCAAATAATAACACAACTCTACAAAGTTATGTATTTTATTAGAAAGTTACAAAAATAAGTAGATTAGTTTTTGAGCTAATTTATAATTCTTTGACTAAAAACAGATTCAAAATACTTCTCTCTTTTTATCCATTATCTAGTTGAAGGATTGGGTAATTATTCTAACAGAGCAAGATTTTGATTATAAGTCAACATGAGTGACATTTTTAAGTATTTGATTTTCAGTTGCAGCGCAACGTAACCTTTGTAGAACCTCAAAAATGAACTTTATTAGAGCTACAG
>PFKD01000264.1 GCA_002784125.1 Flexibacter sp. CG_4_10_14_3_um_filter_32_15 | reverse complement strand
AGGTTACGCAACTTTGTTGCTAGGAAAGGACTATTTTAGATTTTATAAATGTCACTCATGTTAATTGCTGAATACTATTTTTTTAATCAGTCCAATTTATAAAATCTGTGTTCCATACAAGTCAAAAAGAAACTCCTTATTTTCATTAGTTGAGAATAAGGAGTTTTGTATTTAATTCGCCCCATTTGGTCGTTGAAGTCTGTATCTTTCCAAATTGCTGCGCTGTCCTGTTGGAAGCTCCAAATACACTTCAAAATCAAGATAATTAGCTTCGGCAAAACGAATACTTTGTCTATAAAAAAGCTCATCAAAATCATTCTCAAAGAAAATTCGTCTTCCATCTGTTCCGAAAGTAGTTACAGAGAAAGAATCACTTCCTCCATTACTTGCTATAAAACCAACTCTCAAAAGGGCTACTCCAGTAACAATATTTTGTGGGTCAATTACCTCAAATTCTTTTTGAAAAAGTGTGCGATTTTCTCCTGTATTTGAAGGAATGGTATTTAATCCATCTGGAATAGTAACGGTCAGATAATTTATAAAAAATAGAGGTTCTCTGACCGTAAAACGAATCTTGAAAGTAAATGGATTTTCGTTTGGGTCGTTACTCTGAATGCTTATTGTTCCTATATTTTCGCCTAAAGTAATGGCCGTAAAACGGACAAGAAAACGAGCTTTTTGAGTAGGTTCTAAACTATTTTGAGTAATATTCGAAACCTCAAAATTTGGATTATCACTTTCCAAACTAGAAATATTTAAGGTTGCATTTCCTTGATTTTCAATTTCGAACTCAAAAAACTCTTGAAAATCGGTTTCCAAATTACCTCCTTCTATAAATTCAAAGCCATTTTGTACTTCTTGATTATTGTTATCTCTATAAAAAACAGCAATATCTGGCGCAGGTGCAGGATTAGGATTGGCTACAATTTCGAAAAGATATGGATTTTCTTCCCTTGTAGGGTCGTTATTCTGAATTTGAATTTGTGTAGTATAGTTTCTGCCTTCTGTTGGATTAAAAATTAGGACAAATGTTGTTGTTTGATTAGGTAAAATTTCACGTTCCGATATGTTTCGAATTTCAAATGCTGCGTTTGTAGAAAGAAGTGTTCCGATAGTCAAATTTTCCTCTCCTTCATTTTTGATAGTAAAAATGGTTTCATATCGCTGCCCTACTTCTGTATCATTCAAAAGATAAGTTCCTGTTGGAGAAGGAATAAAAGTAGTTTGTTGATACACTTTTATATCTGGAAATTTTGGCGCAGGTGGGGGATTTACAATTATTTTAATAAAGAAAATAAAGTTAGGTTCATTCCAATCATTCGAAAGAATCGTAATCGGAATTTGATACTCTCCTATTTCTAAACCTTCAAAATCTAGCCTAAAAGAATCACTTTCATTTATTTCAAACTTATTTTTTAAAGGTTGAATAATTTCAAAATTGAGTGTAGAATCTGTACTTGTTGATTGTATTTCGCCTATTTTAAGGATATTTCCTCCTTTATTTTCTATCAAAAAAGAAAGTTCAAAATCTGTTTGTTCTTCTACCTCGTAACTCAAAATCTGATTTTCGGCTATTTCATTTTTTGCAGGACTATCTATTTCACTTTGTAGCGAATAAATTACTAACTCTGGACAAAGAAGTTTTTCATCATCTTGACAACTGACCAAAGAAAAGCTAAAAAATAAGATTGAGAAAGCTAGAGAATAAAAATATTTTGAAAGAATAGAATTCATAACTGATTGATTTTTTTGATGATTCTGATAAGTAAAAATGAAGTATAATTTGTCCTTTTACAAAGATAAGAAGCAATTCTAAAGAAAAGAGTTTTACACAAGTTTTAAAATTTATATCGATAGGGAATAACATTTTCTTATAATTTTTCGTTAATATTGACCAAATGTTACTAAATTGTTAATAAATTTATTCATTTAATCCTTATTTATTTTGAAAACTGTATCAAATAGTGCATTCAACTCCTCTTGATATATTTATTGTTCTGATTACCTTTTAAAATTTTACTGCTTTGAAACACATTAAATACCCATTATATTATCGTATAGACTTTTTACCTAGATTAGAAACTACATTTTTTTCAAAGAAAAAGGCTGTGTCTTTTGTTCTTTGTTTGTTCACATTGACAACTCTAGTTTTTAGTTCTTCTTTTAGTTTTGCTTTTCCAATTTGTTCTTCAAAATCTCACAATGAGCAAAAGATGTCTTCCAGACTATCTAATTTTTTAGATGCTCATGATTCTATCACGCCAGAAATGAAGGAAATTGCAATTCAAAGAGTTATTGATTTCAACAAAGGCTTTAAGATTACACCTACAAATGAAGTCAAGACGCTGCGAAGATTATTTTTTGCTGTACAAGAAACATTTTTAAAAGAGTATGTTTTGTACTCTAGTTTTTTTGAAACGATTGATAGTGGAAAATTTGATTGTTTGACAGGTTCTGTATTGTATGCTGTTTTTTTGGAAGAAATAAAACAAAAAGGAAATTTTGATTATACGTATCAGATTGTTCAGATGCCTACTCATGTTTTCATAAAAATAGCGTTATCAGATAAAAGTGAAATGATTTTTGAGAGTACAAATTTTGATAAAGGTTTTATTGCTACACAAAAAGGAATTGAATTTTATTTGCAAGAGCAAACCAAAAAAGCACAAGAAGAAACACAAAACGAAAATGTAGTTGTGCTAGATAAACAAGAGCTTAACAATTTGGTAACATTAGAAACAGCTTCTGCCTTACTTTATTTTAATCAAGGAGTTTTGTTTTTTAACCAAAGAAAATTTGGAAAATCTCTCAAAATGGCTCAAAACGCTTTTTCTTATCAAAAAAATGAAGCATTTTATGATTTAATGACACTTTCTTTAAAAGAACTGCTAAAAAATAATTCAATTTCGGAAAAAGAATATAAAATAAATTTTAAAAGGATAGATTTAGTAAGTAATTGAGTTTGAGTTTAAATTTTTGTTAAAAAAAAATTAAAATGCTATATCTTCTTAAAAGTCAAGAATTTGAATTACGATTATTCTTAATTTGTTAATAATACTGAAACGTAAAGATTGATAGGTGTGTCTTACCTTTGTGGAAACTTATATCAAAACTCTCAACTACTTTAGTTTGGAGTTACTTAATTTTCTATTTAGCAAACCTTATTTATCAATCTTATGATGAAGCATTACATCTTAAGCCTTATCGCTTTCGTATTTGCTTGTTCGGTAGCATTCAATTCCTTCGGACAAGGCTCTACGACGGCTTCCCTTAGTGGTGTCGTAAAAGACAAAAATGGAGAAGAACTTCCTGGTGCAACTGTTTTGGCAGTGCATACACCGACAGGTTCTCAGTTTGGTGCTGTTACTACACTTAGTGGTAATTACACAATTCTTAACATGAATGTAGGTGGTCCTTATACCATTACAGTTCAGTATGTAGGATATGAAGACCAAAAAAAAGAAAATGTATATCTTTCTTTAGGACAAACTCTTCGTATGAATTTTGACCTTTCAGAAGATGTGCAGACAATCGGTGAAGTAGTAATTACTTCAAATGCCGAAATCATTGACGGTGAAAAAACAGGAGCAGGTACAACTGTTTCTCAAGACCAACTCAATGCTTTGCCTACTATCTCTCGTAGTTTAGGAGATTTTACTCGTACAACCCCTCAAGCTCGTGTAGATGGAAATGGTGCTATTACTATCGCAGGACAAAACAACCGTTATAACTCTATCATGATTGATGGAGCTGTAAATAACGATGTTTTTGGTCTTTCTGCATCAGGAACAAACGGTGGTCAGACTGGTATTTCGCCTATTTCATTAGATGCTATTGAGCAAATTCAAATTGTAGTAGCTCCTTTTGATGTTCGTCAAGGTGGTTTCTCTGGTGGTGGCATCAATGCTGTTACTCGTAGTGGTTCTAATAAAGTAGAAGGTTCTGCTTATTACTTGTTCCGTAATGAAGGACTAGCAGGAAAAACTCCTACTGATGATGCTACTCTTGAACGTCAGAAATTAGATGACTTTAGTTCAAGCATTATAGGTTTCCGTTTGGGTGCTCCTATCAAAAAAGATAAATTATTTATCTTCATAAATGGAGAAATAGAACGTCTTGAAACTCCTCAACCTTTTAATTTTTCTGATTATAAAGGTACTTCTTCTCAATCAGAAATTGAAAATCTTAGCAGCCAATTACAATCTAGATATGGATATGATGCAGGTGGATTTTTGAATAACACTAAAGAGTTATCATCAAATAAACTTTTTGCTCGTTTGGATTGGAATATCAACAAAGACCACAAAGTTACTTTGCGTCATAGTTATACAGAAGGAAATAGTTTGGGGCGTTCTCGTTCTTCTGCTAGGACCATTAATTTTGGAAATAACGGTGTAGCTTTTCCTAGTGTAACCAACTCTTCAGCTTTAGAATTAAAGAGCCGTTTTGGTGATAATAAATCTAATAGTTTGATTATTGGTTATACAAGAGTTATCGATGACCGTGACCCAATCGGTGGTGATTTTCCTCGTGTTCGTATAAACGACGGTGCTGGTAACATTTTCTTTGGTTCAGAAGCATTCTCTACGGCTAACAAGTTAGAACAATCTACTTTGACTATAACAGATAACTTTAATATTTTTAAAGGAAAGCACACCATTACACTTGGAACGCACAATGAGTTTTATTCTACTTATAACTTATTTATTCGTCAGAATTATGGACAGTATCAGTTTGCTTCTTTAGAAGAATTTTTGGGTGGTGAAGATGCAATCAACTACAACCGTAGTTATTCATTAGTAGATAATGTAACTGGTGATGGTTCGGCTGCTGCTGCTGAATTTACAGGCTTTCAATTAGGATTTTATGCACAAGACGAATATGCAGCTTCTGAAAAATTAAATCTTACTTTTGGTGTTCGTGTAGATATTCCAATCTTTGCAGACCCTGTTACGAATCCAGGATTTAATGATAGCACACTCACAAAAGTTAGACAATTCTATCCTGATTTAGGAAACAGAATTGAATCTGGAAAACTTTGGAAAACTCCTATTTTGGTTTCTCCTCGCTTTGGATTTAATTACGATGTAATGGGTGATAAATCACTTCAAATTCGTGGTGGTGTAGGTATCTTTACTAGCCGTATTCCTTTGGTATGGCCAGGTGGTGTGTATAACAACAATGGTCTTACTGTTGGTGGTGTATTTGCCAGAGGTGTAGAGTTCCGTCCTGATCCATTCAATCAATATACTGCAACTGACTTCGGACAGTCTGTAAGTCTTCCTAGTGGTGATATGAATTTGTTTGTAGAAGATTTTAAATTACCTCAAGTAGTTCGTGCTTCATTGGCAGTAGATAAAACATTACCTTGGGGAATGGTAGGTACATTAGAAGGTATCTATACTAAGACATTGAATAATATTCTTTACTACAACTTAAATGTAAAACCTGCTGATCGTAATTTTGCTGGTGCAGACAATCGTCCTTATTATGATCGTCGTGATGAAATCGAAAGACCTTACGACCGTATTATGGTAGCTGATAACACAAATAAAGGTTATTCTTATAATATTACTGCTCAACTTCAAAAACCATTTGATAATGGATTTATGGCTAGTGTTGCCTATACATACGGTCGTTCAATGGTTATCAATGATGGTCTTTCTTCTCAAAACTCTTCGCAGTGGAGATATACACAGAATGTAAGAGGTAAAAATGATTTGGATTTGACCTACTCTAATTTTGATTTAGGTTCTCGTATAATTGGTATGCTTTCTTACCGTTTAGATTATCTTGACCATGCAGCAACAACAATTTCGTTATTCTATGAGGGTCGTTCGGGCAACCGTTTCTCGTATATCTATCGTGGACAACTTGCAAATGATGATACAGGTTCGGGTTCTACTGAAGCTGACCTTATCTATATTCCTAGAAGCCAAGACGAAATTGTATTTACTCCAATCACTCGTACAGTAGATGGGCAGGAAGTAGTAGTTACTCCAGAACAACAATGGCAAGCATTCAATAGTTATATTGAAAATGATGAGTATTTGAGTGGTCGTCGTGGTGATTATGCAGAACGTAATGGTTCTCGTTTGCCATTTATCAATACATTAGATTTACGTTTGTTACAAGATTTTTATATCAAAACTTCTAACGGAACAAAACATAATCTTCAACTTTCTTTTGATATCTTCAATTTCACTAACTTCATCAATAAAGATTGGGGGCGTAGCTACTTTGTAGGTAATAATAACATTAGACTTCTCAACTTTAACAGAGTAAATACAGTAAACGGACAGTTTATTCCTGAGTTTTCTTTTGGTAGCCTTAGCAGTAGAGGAGAGTATCAAACAGTATCAGAAACAAAAGATAACTTTACTATTAATGATTCAGGTATCAATAGTTCTCGTTGGCAAATGCAAATCGGTATTCGTTATTCGTTCTAATCCGATTGTATAAATCAATATATTTCACTCCAAACCCTTTCAGAAAATTTCTGAAAGGGTTTTTTGATGAATTTTTTGGACGGTTTCTATCCATTTCTATCCAATCTATCTAAATTCCTATCGAAAATCTTTTTTATTAAGTAGCTTTTTGGTTATCTTTCCAATTCAGTTTTATGTATTATAGAATATAGATTAATAATTTCCGTTTCATACTAATCATTAATCACTAAAAACTAATCACTATCTAAGTGTTTATGTGGAAACTCAATACTATCGGCAAACGTGTTTTGGCTGGTAATCTTATCATTATTATTGTTGCTTTGCTTAGTTCTACACTAAGTTTGGTTATGCTTACCCGTAGCCAAAGTATGCTTCATCACTCCTTCTCTGTCATTACTCCTTCGGTAGAGGCAATTAATGATTTGCTTTTGCTTGTAACACGCTCAAAGATGTACATCACCAACTGGATTCATCTTCCTGATAATATTGACGATAAAGAAGACTTGATTTTACTTCATACTGAGCAGTTTCCAGAAGTAAAAGATAGAATAAGTACTCTCAAAAGAGATTGGCAAAACAAAGAAAATGTTCATCGTGTAGATTCTATTATTATTGCTTTCGATGATATTCTTCAAACTGAACAGGAGGTTATGAGTATTCTCAACCGTTCGGAAGACTATAATGATGGAACAAAGAGAGAAAAAGCCATTCGGTTGGTCAATGAAATGATTATTCCTAATAGCAATGTACTTATCAAGAATTTAGAAGCCGTAGAAGCCAGCAAACTAAAAGAAAAGCAAGCCGATGGAAATTCGGTCGAACGTTCATTGAATTGGTTATACAGAATTATTCTTGTTTTGGGGCTGACAACACTGGCTATTGGTACGATTGCAAGTATTGTTTCATTACGAATTGTATCAAAACCAATCCAAAAACTCAATCAAGTATTGGCTGGGCTGGCTAGAGGTTCTATTCCAAAATCAGATTTTGGAATCCGAATAGGAAACCACGAAATCGGACAGATGACACGCTCTCTACAAGAACTTATCAAAAGTCTGAAAAATACCTCTGAGTTTGCTCGTAAGATAGGAAATGGAAAGTATAATAGTGCTTTTGAGGTATTGGGAGAAAATGACATTCTTGGAAATGCACTTTTAGATATGCGTAATAGTTTGGCAAAAGTAGCTGAAGAAGACCGTCGAAGAGCGTGGATAACTGAAGGCATAGCACAGTTTGGAGATATTCTAAGAACCAATTATGCTGATACAGAAGAATTTGCTGCTGCTATTGTTCAGCGTTTGGTAAAATATACAGAAGCCAATCAAGGTGGAGTTTTTATTATTTCCGAAACTCCTGATTCAGAAGGAGAATTTATGTATTTGGCTGCTGCCTATGCGTGGGACAAGCCCAAATATTTAGAAAAAAAAATACGAAAAGGCGAAGGGCTTACAGGGCAGGCGTGGCAAGAATCTGAAACCATATTTTTATCGTATGTACCCAATGACTATATTCATATTACCTCAGGGCTTGGAAATACAAATCCTACTTCTATTTTGCTTGCTCCATTGATATATAACCAAAAATTATATGGTGTAGTAGAGCTTGCATTTTTTAATCCTCCAGAAGCATATCGTGTAGAGTTTGTAGAAAAAATTGTAGAGAGTTTTGCCTCTACACTTTCTGCTGTTCGTACTAATCAACGTACTCAACTTCTTTTGAAAGAATCACAAGAAATGACCGAACAGATGCGAGCGCAAGAAGAAGAAATGCGTCAGAATGTCGAAGAGCTACAAGCAACACAGGAAATGGTAGAAAGAAAAAGTAAGGAATTAGAAAATCAACTCAATGCTATCAATCAAGCTGCTGCGATGATAGAACTTAACCCAAGAGGTATAATTACAGAAGTAAATGAACTTTATCTAAAAATTTCTCAATATGCAGAAGATGAAATAAAGGGACAACCTCATACTATTTTATTGAAAGATGGCTACGAAACATCTAACAAATACATGCAGCTTTGGGAAAATCTAACTCAAGGAATTGTAGTAGAGGGAGAATTCGAACGCCAAGCAAAAGATAAATCTTCGTTTTGGCTACGTGCTACCTATTATCCAGTTATGGATGATTACAAAAACTTGGAACGTGTTATTCATATTGCTACCGATATTACAGAACAAAAACTACAAGCACTACAACTAGAAGAAACGCTAGCCGAACAAGCAGAAGCCGTCGAACAGATGCTTATGCAAGAAGATGTCATGCAACAAGCCATGGAACAAATGCAAGAAGCACAACAAGAAGTAGAAAAACGAGAAAAATTACTGGCAGAAGCACACGACGAACAACAACAGTATATCGAACAAATGAATTCTCAAGAAGAAATGATGGCTATGAGTCTGGAAACAATGAATGAGAGCATAGAAACGCTCACAAAAGAAAAAGAAGAAATGGAACAAAAGCTAATCGCCTGTCAGAAAAAAATAGAAGAGTTAGAGAATAAAAAATAAAATAACCTTTAAGACCACTTAAAATAAGTGAAAATATATCTTCTACAACCCCTTACTTTTTGTTTATATTGATAATGAATCTTTTAGGTTGTACCTTTGCACAAAATTAAGTAGTAGAACTCTAATTTGTTGATTTATAGTTTTTTAACCAACAAATTAGACGAACAACTTATTTCCTCTTTAAAATAAAAAATAGCTTACTTGTAGCTTACTCTTTAGAGTGAGTAAAATAGTACCGAATGCTTTAGCTTTCGGATAAAGTATAAAATTATATTAGATTTTGTTCCTCTATGAACGTATTGATTGGTCAAATAGGACATTTATTTGTCATCATTTCCTTTGTTACTTCGATTGTGGCTGCGATTGCTTATTATTTTGCAAGCCAAAATAGCGATTTAACTTCCCTTTCTCCAAATACTACGAACGCACAAGAAATACAATCTTGGAAAAAAATGGCTCGTATTGCTTTTGCTATTCATGCTTTTTCTGTAATTGGTGTGGTGGTGGTTCTTTTTTCGATTATTTATAATCATCAATACGAATACCATTATGCGTGGAGTCATTCGTCGAATAATTTGCCGTATTATTATATGATTTCCTGTTTTTGGGAAGGACAAGAAGGAAGTTTTTTACTTTGGATTTTTTGGCATGTCTGTATTGGTGCTGCAATTATTCTGCGTTCAATTTTTGTCAAGCATAAAAAAGATAATACATGGGAAGCTCCTGTAATGATGGTTTTTGCTACTGTACAGGCATTTTTGGCTTCAATGGTTTTGGGTGTAATTGTTCCTTTTATTGAACTCAAAATTGGTAGTTCGCCTTTTATATTGTTGCGTGATGCAATGGATGCGCCTATTTTTCAATCTCAACCTGATTATATTCCAGTTGATGGAACGGGGCTGAATCCACTTTTACAAAATTATTGGATGGTCATTCATCCTCCTACTTTATTTTTAGGTTTTGCGCTTTGTCTTGTTCCTTTTGCTTTTGTGATTGCTGGTTTATGGAAAAAAGAAACTACCAAATGGCTCAAACCTACTTTTGCATGGGCATTATTAGCTGCTGCTATCTTAGGAGTAGGAATTGTAATGGGTGCATATTGGGCGTATGAAACACTCAATTTTGGAGGTTATTGGAACTGGGACCCAGTAGAAAATGCTGTATTTATTCCTTGGTTAGTTTTGATTGCAGGAATACACGCCATGACAATGCAACAAAAACGTCCGTCAATGGCAAAACTTTCAGCTATTCTGATGCTTTCTAGTTTTCTATTGATTTTATATTCTACTTTCCTTACTCGTAGTGGAATTTTGGGAGATACTTCAGTTCACTCATTTACTGATTTAGGACTTTCAGGACAATTACTTATTTATCTTTTGTTCTTTACTATTGGAGCAAAGGTTTTATTTTTTATGAATTGGAATAATTTTCCAAAATCAAAAGAAGAATCTAGTTTTTATTCAGGTGAGTTTTGGGTTACACTTGGTGTTGTAGTTTTAGGACTTTCAGCATTGCAAGTTTTAGTTCCTACTTCAATTCCTGTTTATAATGCGATTTTGGATAATTTAGGAATGGATTCAAATGTTGCTCCTCCATCTGACCCAGAACATTTTTATACCAAATGGCAACTTTGGTTTAGTATAGGAATTGCTTTTCTTTCTGCAACAGCACAAATTTTTTGGTGGAAAAGAATTGAAAAATCGAATATCAAAGATAATTTTCTTATTCCCTTTATTCTGACAGCTATTATTACTACTGCAATCATTGCAATTGCTCAAATAAAATTGACTGTATCTCAAGAGTACACCGATTTTTATTCTTTAGTTATTGCAATTATTAAAGCAAAAGAAATTCCGTATATAATTCTAATTCTGACTTCGGTCTATGCGCTTGTCAGTAATGGAATTTCTATTGCAAGAACAATAAAACTAAATCCAAAATTAGCTGGTGGTGCGTTGGCGCATATTGGTGTTGCGCTTATGTTTTTTGGGATTTTGTCTTCTTCTGGTTATGATGATATTGTATCGATGAATAGGTCAGGACTTTTATATAATAAAGAATTTTCTGACGAAGTAAACCGAGAAAATATTTTACTTTTTCGTAGTCAGCCTGCCAAAATGAGTAAATATGTGGTTACTTACAAAGGGCAATACTGGGATTCTCCAAATTTTCCGACGTATGTAAATAAAGAAGATGTAAAAGGAACAGCCTACTCACACAAAGTTGTTGCTCAAAAAGATTTGATTCATAACGACAAAGTCAAGGTAAAAGCAGGAGATACACTCCGAATTTTTGAAGAAAATACCTACTACAAAATTGATTATGTAGATACACTCACAAAAGAAACTTTTACGCTCTTTCCTCGTGTTCAGCAAAATCCTCAAATGGGATTTGTTGTAAGTCCAGATATTTCGCAAGGTGTAAAAAGCGACCTTTATACACACTTGAGTAGTCTTCCAGACCCAGCCGAACAAAGAACATGGTCAGAAGCAGAAATGAAGACTTTATCTCCAATGGATACATTTATTGTAAATGATTTTGTTGCAGTTTTGGACGGTGTGCATCGTGGAAAGCCTTTGGCAGACGAAGATTATATGGTCTATGCCGAAATAAGAATTTTGGATAGAGAAGAAACTTATACGGCAAAACCTGTCTTCCAGATAAAAGGAAATGAAGTGCGTGGTATTCCCGAAATCATAGAATCGGCAGGGGTAGAATTTACAATGATGAATATTGACCCAAAAACAGAGCAATTTACTTTCAAAATCCGAACTACACAAAGAGATTGGATAATCATGAAAGCCTTAGAAAAACCGTATATTAGTTTGCTTTGGCTAGGAGTAACTGTAACGACTTTAGGTATTTTGGTGGCAATGTGGAGAAGATACACAGAAGCAAGAAAAGTAAGTGTTTCTAAAAAATCAAATTCGAAAAAGCCCAAAAATGAAATGGAATTGGCTTAAATGTAAAAGTGTGTATCTCAAATTGTCGCATGACAAAAAATAAAAACAGGGTTAAAATCCTGTTCAATTAAAAAAACTACTCTAAATTATAAATTGGACAGGTTTTAACCCTATCGATTACCCACAAGTCTGAAACAGATTTTTTAAAGTAAAATAGTCAAAATATTGAAATTGAGTAGGGAAAAGGCTTGCCTTTTCCTAAACATATTGTGTATTTAGATGCAAATACAGGAAAGGACATGTCTTTTCCCTACAAATAGGCCATTATTCAAAATTTACTGTTTTTTGTCTTACAAAAAACATGTGGGTAAACGATAGGGGTTTTAACCCTGTTTCGTGTATGTTAAAGTAGCCAAAAAATTGAAAAAACGACATTTTGAGATACACCTTGTAAAAGGTATTTGTAAAGGAAACTAAAAACTTTATGTAGCTAAATGACTTTTCTTCTTCATAACAACTATAAAAACGAATTATTTTTATCAAAAAATGACATTTATGAAAAATACTTTTTTTATTCTTACTTCCTTTGTACTGCTATTTTTTACAGCCTGTACTTCTTCTAATGTCGAAAAAGAAAATACGGAAGCATTTGTCGTGAAAAAAGAGGGTGCAAATACAGAAGAGCTACCTAAAAAAGAAGAGAGCAAAATAATGAAATACTCAGATTTGGAAGAAAGTCTTCAAGGAGGAATTGTAAATGTAACTATTGAGGATGAAGATTTTGCTGATAAGGATTATATTTTTGAAACACTTCGCACCAAAAATGTCATTGAATACAATCAAAACACAAAAGAGGTTACTATTAAAGTAGCCAATTATCAAAACACGAATACAAATTTGGTTATCAAAGCAATAGGCGATAAAAAAGGGCGTTTTTCTGTCGGAACAAACGCTCCACGTTCTGCGACTATTATAGTGTATTACAATAATGGACTTATAAATCTCAAACGTTCTCTTGAAACAGGAATACTCAATATTGATATTTTTGATGAAGAAAAAGGATACGCAAGAGGCAGAATAGAGGGCAAAACAGAAAAAGGCAGCCCTATTGAGGCTACCTTTTCAGTGTACAGTAACCAGTAATCAGTTACCAGCTAAATGCAGTTATCAGTCAATGAAAATAAAATGAAATACGAATTGGCATTTTTATTTCCTAATCCCCAATCTCCAATCTCCATTTCCCAAGAAATTACGCATTTACCATTGCTTCTTTTTCTACCAAATAACGTTCTGCATCAAGAGCAGCCATACAACCTGTTCCTGCTGCAGTTACGGCTTGGCGATAAATTTTGTCTTGAGCATCTCCAGAAGCAAAAACCCCCGGTATATTAGTAAGCGTACTATCGTTTTGAGTAATTAAATAATTGCTTTCGTCCATATCTAATTGCCCTTTGAAAATATCTGTGTTTGGTTTGTGTCCAATAGCTACAAAAAATCCTTGAACGGCAATTTCATAACTTTCATTTTTTTGATTGTTGAGAAGACGAACCGAAGTTACATTTTCTCCATCGCCTAGAATTTGTTCTGTCTCTGTATTCCAAAGAATTTCAATGTTTTCTTTTGTCATGACACGTTGCTGCATAATTTTAGAAGCACGAAGTTCATCACGACGAACAATCATATATACTTTTTTACAAAGTTTAGCTAAATAACTAGCCTCTTCACAAGCCGTATCTCCACCACCAACGATAGCAACAGTTTGTCCCTTAAAGAAAAAACCATCACAAACGGCACAAGCAGAAACGCCTTTTCCGTTGTATTCAGCTTCTGAAGGCAAACCTAACCATTTTGCAGCAGCTCCAGTAGAAATAACAATCGTTTCGGCTTCAATTTTGATTCCAGAGTCATCATAAGCGATATGAGTTCCACCAGTTTTGCTAAATTCTACTTTTTCGATAACGCCATAGCGCAAATCTGTACCAAAACGACCTGCTTGTTTATCCAAGTCTTGCATCATCTGAGGTCCCATGACACCGTCAGCGTAACCAGGAAAATTCTCTACATCATTAGTGATAGTAAGCTGTCCCCCCGGTTGTTGCCCTTTGTATAAAATGGGTTCTAGTCCTGCTCTAGCTGCATAAATAGCTGCTGTATAACCTGCTGGTCCTGAGCCAATAATAAGGCACTTTGTTGTATGTATTTCTGACATAATTCTGTTTTTATTTTTGGTTGTTAATAGAAAGGTATTTTATTAGATTTGACTTCTTTCCCCTTTTTATCAACTTGATTTTTAATGTAAGTTACAAAACAAACGATTTTTTATGAGAAATGGTTTTGAAACTTAAAAATAAGCATACTTCAAATATCTAAACCTTGGCTTTTGATGTATTTTTTGAAATTATCTAGGTGTTTTTTGCATTCAAGATAATCTAACTGCCTTAATATTTCAAACTCCTCTATATCTTCCTCCACTCCATCATATCTTGCTGTAAGAGAATATTGAAACAATTCTTTATAATTTCCCCAAGCTCCATTACTAATCCTCATTACAGGAGTCCAACGACTATTTGGGTTTACATTTCGTTCTATATCATTATGAGTTTGTCCAATTTCAATATTTCTCTTATCTGCAAGAGCTTGTAAATAATGAAGTGCAGTATAAAAACTAACTGTAATTTTCCAATCAAAAAACCGTTGAGGAAACTTGATTTCCATTTCACTCAAAAGTTCTTGGTTATGTTTAGCTTGTTCTAAATGGTTTTGCATCTAAATTTAATCTAAATTTATTTTAGTAAAACGATTAAACTTTTCTATAAAACTTAAAGGTATAAATTGTATTAAGAATGATTGTTGAGTTTCTTGTTCATATTTCTCTAAAAAGTCAAATACTACGCTTCTGTTTTCTGTAGAATCCTTTTTTAAAGCAATATAACAAGTCTTTACCTTGCCATATTTTTCTTTAAACAAAACAGTATCTACCAATTCTTTATTTTGTCTAAAAAAACTGACTATTTTTTCTTTATGAAGTTCAGATAAATCAACCGATTGATTATCATTATAATCTGTTTTTGTGGCATTATAATTATATAAAGGTACTATTGAACCTTCGATATGATATACTATTTTAGAACTAGTAGAAGCGAGTTTTCCTTCTGAAATCGATTTGCTTTTCATTGAAGCCTTTTTGTCTAATAGAAGACGAAACATTTCAATATCAGAAATATCATTACTTTCATCATTTGGAAAAATATCATCTATTTCTTCTTGAAGTTCGATTAATAGAGTTTGTAGTAATGGAGTAAATGCTTTAAGACGATTTAATTTATTCTTAGTTATTTTCATAGTATGTATATTTTTTTTATGTCCGTCAAAAATGAGCGCAAAGTAAAAGTTTAGTTCTTTTTTATTTAAACGCTCATTTTTTAAGAATAGTTTTATACTTAAAACTTCAATTCCTCTCCTTCATAAAACTCTAATACTTTTATTCTAAAAATAAACTCGTATTTTGCTCTAAGCAAATCAGCTTGTGCTACCGAGAGATTATTTTTTACTACTGTATATTCTGTGCTGTTGGCTGCCCCTGCTTCAAGTCGTTTTTCCATTACTCTAACGGTTTCTTCTAGTGCTTTTACTCTTCCTTGACTAGCCTCAAAAGAGGCTTTTGCTGCACGAGCCGAAATATAAGCCTGTTCGATGGTTTGATAGAGTTGAGTACGCACCAATTTTGCATTGAGTTGAGCATTTTGAGTTTGGATTTGCGCTCTTTGAATGCCATTATCCACTTGAAAACGATTAAAAATAGGAATTTGAAGACTTAACCCTACACTATATCTAAAAGATTCATTGAGTTGATTAAAGAAGCCAAAATTTTCTGTACCAAACTCTACATTTGGACGAACTACATAATCTATCGGAATTCCTATATCATTAGCAATATACCCTAATGTATCAACTCCTGAAATAGTGGTAGTAGTAGGATCAAAACGAGTTCTTTGATTACTTGTATAGTTACTTCCTGCACCTGCTATTAAAGAAAGAGTCGGAATTCGTCCTGCCTCTGCAATATCAACACCTTTTTTGGCTACTTCAATGCTTACATCTGCTCCTTTTATATTCGGCTGTGTCGTTTCTGCAATTTGATAGATTTGATAGGGATTTTTTGAATCCAAAATAGCTGAAGGATCGCCTACTTCTGGCGCAACAATCTCAAAAGTTTCAGTAGGTGGAAGTTGCATCAGTTGGCGAAGTTGTAGTTTTGCTAACATCAAGTTATTTTCTCCCAAAATTATTTGTTGCTGGTCGGCTGCCAGTTGTGCTTCCAAGTCATATAGATTCGCTCTAGGCAAAACACCTGCTTCTACCAGTTTTTGCGTTCTGTCATATTGCGCTTGTGTACTTACCTTTTGACGGCGAGCATTTTCTGTAATTTCTTGATTCAAGATGACTTGTAAATAATTACTAGCAATATTGAGCATCAAATCGTTTTGAGATTGTCCGTAATTGAGTTTATCAGCTTCTACTTGCATTTCATTTTGTGCAATCGTGTTTTTCAAACGAAAGCCATTATAAAGAGTCGTCGAAGAACTTAAAGACAAATTATTGGTTTGGATACGCTGATTGACAAAACTATTTGAAAAAGGGTCAATCGAACGTCCCCAGTTATAATTATGCGAAAAAGAAGCATTTGCATTCGGTAGCCTGTCATCTTTAGATTGCTTTAAAGCTAATTCTGAATTATCAATGCCGAGTTCAGATATTTTTAATTGAATATTCTGACGCAAAGCATACGCAATACACGAATCTAATGACCATTTTTGAGAATTTAGACTACTTGTATCTTGAGCGATTGTTTTTTCTGATAAAAAAAAGAAAAAAAGACTAAGAAAAAAACTAGTCAAGACTAGCTTCCAATTTCTTTCAAATTGCATATCTTTCATAATTGATTGAAGTTCTTTGATGATATAATTCTTTACTAAGAAGCCAAAATAAATAAAACACTTTTATTTAGAGCTATTAAATGAATGATTGATTTGTTAAACTTTTTAAAAGAAAATTACAATTTTGTTAATATTAATTTTTACAAGTCAATAATTTTTTAGGGTAAACGCACGAAACTTTTTATACTGCTTTTAGTGTGTTTAAACAGACTTTAATTATCAGAGTAAATTCAATTTACAAAGTTAA
>PFKD01000073.1 GCA_002784125.1 Flexibacter sp. CG_4_10_14_3_um_filter_32_15 | reverse complement strand
GTTCATTTTTGAGGTTCTACAAAGGTTACGTTGCGCTGCAACTGAAAATCAAATACTTAAAAATGTCACTCATGTTGGTCATTAGTCTAAATTTTTATTGTATTCTGCTCGTTTTTTTTTATCTTTCCTAAATAAAATAAAACCAATACAACAATACAGAAAAACAAGTCTTTGTAGCAGACACAAAAAATTTATGTCGCATTCATTTTCACTTTCTATCAAAAATAGCTTATTGTCTTTTCTTCGTGTAACTTTCTTTCTTTGCTTATTCATTTTTCAAAATACGATTGTATTTGTTTTAGGAAACGAGAATGAAAAAAATAAAGCTTTGGGTTTGTATGCACAAGAGCTTGTTTTGGATTGGCGTTTTGATAAACTAACTTCTCAAGATGGATTATCTCAAAATACCGTTACGTGTATGTTGCAAGATAATCTTGGTTTTGTTTGGATAGGAACTCAAAACGGACTTAATCGGTACGATGCTAGTAACTTCAAAACGTATAAAGTAGAACAAGGTAAAAATTCCATTCCTGATAATCATATTACTTTTCTGCTCCAAACGGAAGATAATTTTATTTGGATAGGAACTCAAAGTGGTGGACTCTCTAGGCTGAATACAATCACAGATAAATTTGAAACTTTCCAACACGACCCACAAAATCCTCTTAGTTTGAGTACAGGTTCAGTTACTTGTATTTTAAATGATTCTAAAAATCGTCTTTGGGTAGGAACTTCTGTTGGTGGTCTAAATCTTTTCAATCCTCAAACCAAAACCTTTGACCATTATAGAAATGATGAGCAAAATCAAAACTCATTAGCTGATAATCATATTACAGATATAGAAGAAGACTATCAAAATCGCCTTTGGATAGCAACTTCTGAGGGAGGGCTAGACCGTTTTGAGGAAAATGAAAACAAATTTATTCATTTTAGACCCAGTATTTATGGTAGTAGCTCCAGCGCACCAAGTAGTGAACAAATTATTGGTTTAGAAATTCAAAAAAAACAAGATTCAAGAAACAATCAATTATCAAATAAATTATGGATTGCAACTCGTGATGGAGGAATAAATATTTTAGATTTAGATACCGAAATTTTTACCATCTTAGAAACAGAACTACAAAGAACAATAGACAAAACAGGCAAACCAACAACTAGAAATCTTTTCTCTGGAAAAATAGTTACTACTTTTGAGAGTTTTGAAAATGATATTTTTGTAGGAACACAAGAAAATGGAGTTTTGATTATTAATTCCTTAACAAACAAAATAAAAAGACTTGAATCAAATCCTTCGCTGCGTTATTCACTAAGTAATAATTATATTACAAGTATTTTTAAGGATAATCAGAATAGTTTATGGATTGGAACACTTGCCGAAGGAATCAATAAATTTAATCCTATCAAAAATAAATTTGCCTATTTTAGAGAAGAAGCTGATAAACCTAAAAGCCTTCCAGATAGCAGAATTACAAGTATTTTTAAGGCAAAAAATGATAATCTTTGGATAGGAACAGCAAGTGGTGGCATCGCCATTCTGACACCTGAAAATGTAAAAGAACGCATTTTCAAAACCTATCAGCATAGAGAAAAAGACGAAAGTACGATTGCCAGTAATAAAGTTTCAGTAGTTTTTGAAGACAGACAAAATCAAATTTGGGTGGGAACTTCAGAAAGATTAGAGCTTTTTAATGAAAGAAAACAGACTTTCGAACAAGTTTTAATTTATAATGAAAAACTAAGCAATCCTAAAAAATTATCTATCAAAGAAATTTATCAAGACACAAAAAATAATTATTGGATAGGTTTGTACCAACAAGGATTACTAAAACTTTTACCCTCTGGAGAAACGCAGCTTTTTAAAAATGAAACCTCCAATGATTTTAGTTTGAGTAATAATTATGTGCGTGTAATTTTTGAAGACCGAATTGGAAACCTTTGGATAGGTACAGAAGACGGACTAAATCTATACGATAATAGTCCGAATAGTGAAAAATTTGTACGTTATATGCACCAAATTGAAAATCCAAATAGTATTAGCAATGACGAAATTTTATCTATTACAGAAGATGATGACGGTAATATTTGGATAGGAACAGCAAACGGACTAAATAAATTTGATGTCAAAAAAGGTTTTTTTACAGTCTTTACAGAAGAAGACGGTTTGCCAAATAATGTAATTCACGCTGTTGTATGTGATGTACAAAACCGTATTTGGGTCAGCACAAGTCAAGGAGTAGCAGAACTTGATCCGTATGCAAAAACGATTCGTTCGTATGATGTTTCAGACGGATTACAAAACAATGAGTTTATTTCGGGTTCAGCTTTTCAAGAAAAAAATATTGATACAGTTACAGGAGAAGAAAAACAAGGTTTTATTTATTTTGGAGGAATAAATGGTTTTAATCGTTTCAACCCTGATAGTTTGAGTTATAATACCAATGTTCCGACACTTGTTTTTACGCAGTTTTCACTCTTTAATAAAGTAATTTCGCCTTCTGATAAAGATTCTTATTTAGAAAAAACAACTCCTTATACCAAAGAAATTAGATTGCCTTATGATGCCAATGTTTTTTCAATTGAGTTTTCTGTATTAGATTTTATTGCGCCTCACAAAACAAAATACGCCTATTATTTAGAAGGATTTGATAAAGAATGGCATGCTACTGACCGAAATTTTGTTACTTATACTAATCTTACATCGGGAAGTTATACTTTAAAAGTAAAAGGTTCGAATAGTGATGGAATTTGGAATGATGCAGGAATTGAAATGAAAATTATCGTAACACCTCCTTTTTGGCGAACATGGTGGTTTATTACGCTTAGTATTTTTCTTTTTTTAGTCATTACAATAGGAGGATATAAAGTTAGAACTTATCAAATTCAAGAACAAAAACACCGTTTGGAGCATCAAGTAGAAGAAAGAACAAATGAACTTGCTGAAAAAACATGGGAACTAGAAAGCCAAACCAAACAGTTAGAAAGTCAGAATTCACTATTAGAAACACAAGCAAAAGAAATTCAAGTGGCATATGATAATGTAAATATCTTGAGTGAAGTAGGACAAAAAATTACCTCTACGTTGGATATGCGACAAATGATAGAAACGGTTTATCAAAATATAAGTGACCTGATGCCTGTCGATAGATTTGGAATTGGTGTTTTTAATGAAGAATCGCAACGCTTAGAATTTCCATTTTTTGTAGAAGGAGAAACCTATTTTCCATTTCATACAAAGTCATTGAGAGATAAAAAACGACTTTCTGTACTTTGTTATGAAGGTCAAAAAGAAATTATTATTCAAGATTTTGAGAAAGAAAACAAACAATATGTAAATGAATCTGCTAGTAAAGGAATAGAAATGGAACTTGGCAAAACTCCTCATGCAGCAGCGTATTTTCCTCTTAGTGTAGAACAACACGCCATCGGAATTCTGACAGTTCAGAGTTTTCAAAAAAATGCGTATTCTAATCAGCACATTACCATTTTGCGTTCTTTGGCAGCCTATACTTCCATTGCCTTGGATAATGCAAGAGCTTACAAAACCATCGAAACCAACAATAGAAATATTACCGACTCGATTCGTTATGCCTTGACTATTCAACAGGCAATGCTTCCAGAAAAAAAATTCTTAGATTCTCTTTTTAATTCTCATTTTGTAATTTTCAAACCTCTTTCTATGGTTTCTGGAGATTTTTATTGGGTAACAAAAATAGAAACAGAAGTAGAGGGAATAATTAAGACACGAGTTTATGCAGCTATTATAGACTGTACAGGACATGGCGTTCCAGGTGGGTTTATGTCTGTTATTGGAAAAACGCTTTTGGATGAAATTGTACAAACACACCAAGTAAGAGAACCAGCCAAAATTTTGGAACTCTTAGACAAAAATACTCGTGCCGTTTTGAAACAAGACCAAACCTCAAACGATGACGGAATGGATGTTGCTTTATTTTGTATGGAAGAGATAGAAAATGAGGAAAAAAATCAACAACAGCAATTCAAAATTACTTTTTCAGGTGCAAAACGTCCGTTGTATGTTATTGAAAAATCAGATAAAACTCCAAAACTAAAAACAATAAAAGGTGACCGTCGTTCGATTGGAGGACGAACAAGAAACAATCCGATTCCATTTACTGATAATGAAATTATTTTGGTAAAAGGTTCATTGATTTATCTTACAACAGATGGATTCGCAGATCAGCCCAATCCAGAACGCAAAAAAATTGGCTCTTTAGCGCTTCATAATTTTATAGAAACCAATGCGCCCAAATTAATGACCAAACAAAAAACGGAATTATTAAACCTTTTAAGAGAACACCAACAAGAGAGCGCACAGGTAGATGATATTAGTCTGATTGGAATTAAACTATAAATTAGGTTATTCTTATTCCTAAGCTTATTTGGGAACACTACAAAAATAAATTTATTTCACTCCATTTTCTATACAATCTTATATCTGAATCTTATATCTTCGGATGGCAATTTTTCTAGCTTTTTCAATACTGACATTGATTTCAAATCCAAAAAGAATAACCAAAGAAATTGCAAAAAGCCAAAACATAAATCCTATAAAAGTACCAATAGAACCATATAATTTATTATAGGTATTAAAGTAATTGATGTAATACGAAAATCCAATCGAAACAATTACACAAAAAAGAGAAGCCAAAACTGCACCTACACCATACGTGCGCCAAGGAATTTTGAGAGCAGGCGCAAAACGATATAACATAGAAATAGTGAGTAAAATAATCAAAAATGCAACAAGATAACGTAAAGTCTTGATGCTATAGGAAGAAAAATCCTGACTCAACCATTCTCTAAGTATCATAAAACTCAAAATATGTTCTCCTACAATAATGAGAATAATGGTAAGCAACAAAAGAACAGTAAAAATAAGTGTTAGACTAAGAGCTGTAATTCTTTTTTTGATAAAATTTCGCTTATCAATAATTCGTTGCGAACGAGTAAAAGCATCCATAAAACCAATCGTTCCACTAGTCGCAGCAAAAAGAGCAGCCACAAAACCAAAAGATAAAAGTCCTCCTCGCTGTTTGCTTACTACATCATAAATAGTTGTATCAATAAAAGCATAAATTCCATTTGGAACAATGGCATTGAGTTCTGTAAAAATACGCTCTTCTAAATCTGGAATTTGTAAATAAGGAATAAGCGTAAACAAAAAAATCACAAATGGAAAAATAGCTAGAGTAAGATTAAAAGCAATCCCACTTGCTCGGTCTGGAACGGCATCTTTTTGTATTTTGGAAAAAAATATGCCCAAAATTAAGTACAAATTAAATTCTGGGTTTTTTCTAAAATAAATATTTTCCAAAAAACGCTCAAAGCCCTCTATTCGTCTATGATTACGAATGCTGTGAGAAGTTTTTTGAAGCTGTTCTTGTATTTTTTTACGCATAAATTCAAAATAGTTTAGCCAAATACGATTAGCTAATAAAGTCTGTTTGTGTGTCTAATTTGTCTAACCTCTACAAAAAGCAAATAGTTTTATATTCAAGTTAAACAAAAATCTAGTTAGAAAACTAATTATTTGAGTTTCCATAGATTAATCGCACCAAAAAACAAAGTTTTTTGTATTTGTTCAAGGAATTTTAGCTACAGAGTAGCGTAATATTTGTAGAAAATATAATTATTTCCGTTTATTAAAAGCTGTGTAGCTGCGTAATATTGATATTTTTTGTTGTAAATTATTCAATTTCAATATTACGCAGCTATGCAGCTTAAAATGCTTGACTTTTGGTTCTTTTCTACAAACATTACGCAGCTACGCAACTTGTAAAATCAAAAAATACCTAAATTAGATGCGATTAAACTAGCTTTTCTAAGCTAAAAATGCCTATTTTTAATAGTTTACTGTTAGATTTTTAGAAAAAATAATAAGCTAACTTAAAGACTACTATAGATTTATGGTTTAGACTTGTCATTTTTCAATTAAGAAACTACCTTTGTCTTATTATACTTATTATATCAAAAAATAATAGGTTTCCAACTTTATGGATGCATAACAAATTATCGCTTAGTCAATTTATATTACGTAGGGAAAAGGCAAGCCTTTTTCCTACAAAAAACGACAATTTGTTATACACCCAACTTTATGCTCATTCATTTCAAAAACACATTTTATTCATGGCTCAAATTCAGCATATTCACGCACGTCAGATTTTAGATTCAAGAGGAAATCCAACTATTGAAGTAGATTTACACACTTCAAAAGGAAATATGGGACGTGCTGCCGTTCCTTCTGGAGCATCGACAGGAAAACACGAAGCCGTCGAACTTAGAGATAATGACCAAGCTGCATTTTTAGGAAAAGGCGTTTTACAGGCTGTAAAACACGTAAACGAAATTATTGCTCCTGAGCTTATTGGTTTTTCAGTTTTTGACCAAAATATCGTCGACAAACTAATGATTGAAATTGATGGAACACCCAACAAATCAAAGTTAGGTGCAAATGCAATGCTCGGTATTTCGCTTGCGCTTTCAAAAGCTGCTGCAAAAGAGGCAAACCTTCCTTTGTATCGTTATATTGGTGGTGTAAATGCAAACACGCTTCCTGTTCCGATGATGAATATTTTGAATGGGGGTTCTCATGCTGATAACGCTATTGATTTTCAAGAATTTATGATTATGCCAGTTGGTGCAAAGCGTTTTTCAGATTCATTGAGAATGGGAACGGAAATTTTTCATCATCTAAAAACTGTTTTAAAGAAAAACGGACTTTCTACCAATGTAGGTGATGAAGGAGGATTTGCGCCAAACCTTCGCTCAAATGTAGAAGCGATTGAAGTCGTTTTACAAGCCATTGAAGCAGCAGGTTATCAAGCTGGAAAAGATGTTTTTATTGCGCTTGATGCTGCAAGTTCAGAATTTTATGATGCAAAAGAAAAAGTATATCATTTCCATAAATCAACTGGCGACAAACTTACGTCTGACCAAATGGCCGAATATTGGGCAGATTGGTGCAAACAATATCCAATTATATCTATCGAAGATGGAATGGATGAAGACGACTGGAATGGCTGGCAAAAACTTACTCAGCTTGTTGGCGATAAAGTACAATTAGTAGGAGATGATCTTTTTGTAACGAATGTGAAACGACTACAAGAAGGAATTGAAAAGCAGGTTGCAAATTCAGTTTTGATAAAAGTAAATCAAATCGGAACGCTTACAGAAACGATAGATACTGTAAATTTGGCTCACCGAAACAAATACAAAACCGTTATGTCGCATAGAAGTGGCGAAACAGAAGACAATACGATTGCAGATTTGGCAGTTGCTTTGAATACTGGACAAATCAAAACTGGTTCGGCTTCTCGCTCTGACCGTATGGCAAAATACAATCAACTGCTCAGAATTGAGGAAGAATTAGGCGAAGCTGCTTATTTCCCTGGGTTAGATTTTTAAGAAGTAATAATTGAAAATCGTCGGTAAGACACCTACAACGGCAAAATTATATCAAAAAAGGAATTTCAATTACTGAAATTCCTTTTTTATTGAATATTTTTACACACTTTTCACTTTGTAAATAAAATTACTTCTTATTCAAAATGCTTTTCATTCGTTTTGTGATAAAATAAGGAGAGTTTGGATCTAATTTATTTTGAATTCTTTTCAAAATAGAAGGTTTTCTAAATTGCCCACTAAATGCTTTCTCTACTTGTCTTCTTCCTTCATTATCTGCCGTAATTGGAATATTTTTTATAGTTACATAATCGGTTTGAGTAGTATTGAAAAAGGCATCTTCTTCATTACAATGTGTACCAGTTGCATCAAAACCTATATTTTTAGCTAAAGAACGTTTTGGATATAAAAAAACTCCATTGTCTAAAAACATAGAGGCTTGAAAAAGTCCGTCCCAAACATCACTTTTTTTATCTCGTAATACTTCTAGTATTTCATAATAATAATAACTTCCAAAATTATAATCTTCTCTTTCTACATTATTATTCTCAAATCTTTTGAAAATACTATGTACATCTAAATCTGCTTTATCCCAGCGAGATTTCCATGTAGCCCATCCCCACGAACAATTTACAGGTAAAAAAAAGGTTTCTTCTTGAACTAATTTTTCATTTTTTAGAGGAAAAGCATACGCTGAAATTCCCCAAACTTTTTCTTCATTTTCATATTTATCTAAGGCTTCATTCATATATTTTACAAACCCCTTTTGTGGAACAATATCATCTTCCATAATAATTACTTTTCCATATTTTTCTAACTCTTTTGCTGCACCTTTCTTCACAGAATAAGCAATCCCTCTATTTTCCTCTGAAAAATGAAGTTCTAAATTTTTAAAATTATGAGTTTCTTTATAATCTAATAAAACCTGTCTTGTTGCATCTATTTCCTCTTTATCTTTTTGAGTAGCTGTTTTTTTCAAACCATCTGCATAAATAATCACATCTGTTTCTTGTATGAAATCACAATTTGAAAGTGCATCAAGAACTATTTTGGTGTGAATAGGACGTTTGTAAGTAAATAAAACAACAGGTGCAAACATAAAAAACTGTATATGTAAAATAAGAAATAAAAAAAATCGTAATACAAACTTTATCACTTTGGTAAAGTTTGTATTACGACTAAAATTCTGCAATTATTATGCGACAGTTAAAATCTATTAATAATAATTATTCAGCATTACTGGCATAACAAGCATCAATACATCTTCTTCGCCAGCTTCATGTGGATACAGCAAAGCTGCACGATTTGGCTCTGAAAATTCAAAATGAACGGTATCACAATTTAAGTTAGATAACATTTCCATTAAGAATTTACCATTGAAGCCAATTTCTAACGCATCGCCATCATAATCACAAGGCAAGTTTTCTTTTGCTTCGTTTGAAAAATCAACATCTTCTGCCGAAATAAGCAAGTTGTTGTTTTCTAATTTGAAACGAATTTGTTGAGAAGTTTTATTAGCATAAATAGAAATACGCTTCAAAGAACTCAAAAGCTGCTGACGGTCAATGTTTAAGTTTTTGTCGTTGCTTGTCGGAATTACGTTTTCATAATCTGGGAAACGCTCATCAATCAAACGACTTACCATTTTGATATTTCCAAAATTGAAAAATACGTTTGTATCATTAAATTCCAACTGAATTTCTTGAGGAGAAGAAGGCAAAGCATTTTTGAGCTGTTCGAATGCTTTTCCTGGGATAATAATCGAAGAGTTGCTATTTCCTTCTGTTCCTTCATAACGATAACGCACCAAACGGTGTGAATCTGTCGCTACAAAATTTGTCTTTCCATCCGATAAATTGACAAAAATACCATTCATAGCAGGTTTCATTTCGTCCGAACTAACAGCGAAAAGCGCATACGAAATAGCACTTGAAATAACATCAGACGAAAACAGTAAGTTTGTCGTATTTTTTGGCTCGGCAGGACGAGGAAAATCCCCTGCATCTTCTCCAGCCAAAGTATAACGACCATTATCTGACAAAATTTCGATGCCGTGAGATTCTGTATCGATCGTAAAAGTGATTGGTTGCTCTGGTAAATTGCGAAGCGTATCCAAAAGCATACGAGCAGGAACAGCCACATTTGCTTTTTCATCTGTTTCAACAGCCGTTTCTAAAGTCATTGCGTTTTGTAAATCGGAAGCCGTTACACGCAAAAGACCATCACCAATCTCAAATAAAAAATTTTCTAAAATGGGAATAACAGGATTGCTAGGAACAAGTCCCTTGAGCGAATTGAGTTGTTTGAGCAGCGCAGCCGATGAAACAATAAACTTCATATCGTATCTATATTAAATGATTAAATTATTTTTCTTCTTAGGACTACAAAGATAAAAATTTGTAGTGCTTTAACATAACATTTTCCTAAATTTATTCATTTTTTCTTTTCTGACAAAAGAGAAGTTTTTGTTAGATAGGTACGATTTTTGGTTTATTTGTTAACGTTCATTCATTTTTATCTAATTATGAATACCTATACACGTATTTTTACTCTCTTTTTGGCTTTTCATATTCTGAATTTCAGTTTGGATATTCCTTCTTATGATTTGTCGTCTAGTGATATTAAAACCGATAAATATGGAAATCATCCGAATTTTGAACAAGATGAGATAGAAAGTATCATGGAACTTGTTATAGAAACGGCTCTACAACAAAACGATTTTTTTCCTAATACTGAAGAAAACGATGCTCAAAATGATTCTTGTTTGAAAAAAGTAGATTGGATTTTTCATTTTTTTTTACTCAAGTTTTCTTTTTTTGAGAATATATATACTTCTTCTGATTTTGTAACTTATACGGTGCAACTTCAAAATTTGAGTCAAGACATTTCGCCTCCTCCTCCAAAAATTTAGTTTAATTTTTTATAGAATTATTCACTTTCATTTAATAAAATAAATGAAAATGCTTTTTTATTTTTATTATTAAACTAACATTAAAAACATGAAACCTTTTTTGAAATTTTCATTTGTGTATCTATGCCTTTCTATTTCCTTTTCAACTCAAAATCAGACACAAGCTCAAGATAGTTTGTCTCAAGTTATAGATAGTCTTTATATTGAAGAAGTCGAAAACGACAAAACACCTGACAAAGTCTTGCACGCTGAACCTTTATATATTGACCTTATACGAGATTTGGGCGCAAGAAAAGGCGAGAAAGAATGGAATGTAGGCTTAGGATTAACCGACAAACTTGATTATGATGAATACGAATTATTGGTAGAATATGAGTGGGCACCTATCAATCGTTTGGGATTGGAAGTTGAAGTGCCATTGACTTTTTCTTTTAGAAATAATCCTGAATTTGATGATACTCAACCTCCTTCACATCGTGTAGAAAGCCTAAAAACAGCCGTTCAATGGTCATTTTTTGTTTCTGAAAAACTCAAAACTTCTATGGCTTTGGGTTATCTCAATGAAATAGAATTTGTTGATTTGAATGCAATGACGAACAGCACTATTCTTCAAGGTAATGTTTCGAATCCCTTTTTTGTAATAGCAAAGCGTTGGGGAAATAATATTCATACATTGCTCTATACAGGAGGAAAGTTTACACGTCATTTTGAAGGAGGAAATACTGATTTTTCGTATCAAAATAATTTTAGTTTCCATTACATGATTCCAAGTACTCGGAATTTTATAGGATTAGAAACAAATCAAGTTTTTAAAAATCAAAATTCTTATGTTACGCTACGTCCTCAAATGCGTATTAGTTTGGCAGATAATTTAATTGTAGGAATTGTGGCTGGAATTCCTTTGGAAAGAAAAAATGAAAGATTGAGTTCTTTTGTGAGGTTGATATACGAACCTTCACATAAACATTGATTTTATTTACATCATTAAACTAAAAAATGCTTGTCAAAATCAGATTTTGACAAGCATTCTTGTTTTTTAACCTTCCCTTTCCCTTCTGTATTATCTCTACGAACGAACTAGTCAAAAAGAAATCGTGAGCTTCAAGAGAAGATTTTGGGTAATACTAACTGAAAAAGCTTTTCTAGTTGTATAAATTGTATAAAAACGAGAGTTCAAATTTTACTTATTCCTCCGTCTTTTTCGTTTTTTGCTTTTTGATTTTGACAGTCAGCTCTGGTTCGCCTTCTTTGTGGTCTGCCATTAGCGTATCGCCTTCCTGTACTTCGCCTTTCAAAAGCTCTTCTGCAACTGGGTCTTCCAAGTACTTTTGGATTGCTCGGTTGAGTGGTCTTGCTCCATACTGTTTGTCAAATCCTTTTTCTGATAAAAAGTCTTTTGCTGCTTCAGAAAGCTCCACCTCATAACCCAAAAGTTTGATTCTATGGAATAATTTACCTAAAGAAATATCAATAATTTTGTGAATATGCTCTCTTTCAAGAGAATTAAAGACAATTACATCATCCAAACGATTCAAAAACTCTGGAGAGAATGCTTTTTTGAGTGCTTTTTGGATTGTATCTTTCATTATATCGTCGCCTACATCTTGTTTGGCTTGAGTAGAAAATCCTACACCTGCCCCAAAATCCTTCAACTGACGAACTCCAATATTTGAAGTCATGATAATAATAGTGTTTCTGAAATCTACTCTACGACCTAAGCCGTCAGTAAGGATTCCATCATCCAAAACTTGTAATAAAATATTGAAAACATCTGGGTGTGCTTTCTCAATTTCATCAAGTAAAATAACACTATAAGGTTTACGACGCACTTTTTCAGTAAGCTGACCACCTTCTTCATAACCCACATATCCCGGAGGCGCACCTACCAAACGAGAGATAGAGAATTTCTCCATATACTCACTCATATCGATACGGATAAGCGCATCTGGACGGTCAAAAAGATACGTAGCCAAAACCTTTGCAAGTTCTGTTTTACCTACACCTGTCGGACCTAAGAAAACAAACGAGCCGATTGGTTTATTTGGGTCTTTTAAGCCTACACGAGTACGCTGAATAGCTTTTGTAAGTTTGACGACAGCTTGATCTTGTCCGATAACCTTTCCTGTTAAGGCTTTTTTCATTCCCAAAATTTTCTGTCCTTCGCTTTGTGTAATACGTTTTACTGGGATTCCTGTCATCATCGCAATTACTTCTCCGATGTTATCTTCTGTAACTGGATAGGTCATTTTGCGTGTTTCGTGTTCCCACTTGTATTTTGCACGTTCTAATTTTTCGATTAGACGTTTTTCTTTATCTCTAAGTTGTGCAGCCTCTTCGTATTTTTGGCTTTTGACAACTTGATTTTTTTCTACTTTTACGTCTTCGATGTCAGCTTCTAGTTTTGTAATTTCTTCTGGAACGTGGATATTATTAATATGCACTCTTGCACCAGCTTCATCCAAAACATCAATCGCTTTATCAGGCAAAAAACGGTCTGTAATATAACGCTCTGAAAGCGTTACACAAGCCTTAATTGCTTCTTCATCGTATTTTACGTGGTGATGACTTTCGTACTTGTCTTTGATATTTTCTAAGATTTGTACAGTTTCTTCTACGTCAGTAGGTTCAATCATAACCATTTGAAAACGACGAGCCAATGCACCATCTTTCTCAATATACTGACGGTATTCGTCTAAAGTCGTCGCACCAATACATTGTATTTCGCCACGAGCTAAAGCAGGTTTGAACATATTCGAAGCATCAAGCGAGCCCGATGCGCCACCTGCACCAACAATAGTATGAAGCTCATCAATGAACAGAATAATATCTCTATTTTTTTCTAATTCACTCATAACAGCTTTCATTCGCTCTTCAAACTGTCCACGATATTTTGTACCTGCAACAAGCGAGGCAAGGTCAAGCGTAACAACACGCTTTCCAAACAAAATACGAGAAACTTTACGCTGAATGATTCGAAGTGCTAGACCTTCGGCAATGGCAGTTTTACCAACCCCCGGTTCACCTATCAAAATAGGGTTATTTTTCTTACGACGAGAAAGAATCTGGGCTACACGCTCAATTTCTTTTTCACGCCCAATGATTGGGTCTAATTTGTCGTCTTCGGCAAGTTTTGTAAGGTCTCTACCAAAGTTATCTAAAACTGGAGTACGTGATTTTTCGGTTGATTTTCCTTGAGTTCCACCGGTACCAGAGGGTTCTCTTCCACCACCAAAAATACGTCCTTCATCATCATCATCATCTGTTGCAGATGTGATGGGTTTGTCTGTGTGATATTGGAGCATTTCTTTTACTACTTCGTAGGTAATATTAAATTTTTCTAAAATATGAGTAGCAATACTATCCTCATCTCTCAAAATAGATAAAAGCAAATGTTCTGTTCCGATTAAATCAGCTTTAAAAATTTTTGCTTCTAAGTATGTGATTTTCAAGACCTTTTCAGCCTGACGTGTGAGGGGAATATTGGCAAGATTGCGAACATTATAGGTGGCTGTACCTTGTGAATGGCGTTCGATTTCGGCTTTCAATTCTTCAATCGTAACTCCTAATTTCTTTAAAATAGTGATGGCACTTCCTTCTCCTTCTCGTATCATACCGAGCAGAAGGTGTTCTGTACCTATATAATCATGTCCAAGCCTCAAAGCCTCTTCCCTAGCTAGAGAAATTACTTCTTTGACTCTGTCTGAAAATTTGGCTTCCATAAGCAGGTTGTATATTGATTTAGTAAAATTATATCTTGTTTATTGTCTGATTTACCAAATATTATTTTATTTAATGCTAATTTAACATCCAATAAAAAATATTGGCTGGTTTGTTTTCTTTGCTTTTTCATTACTCTTCATAAATAAGCAAAAAATATCTCTTATTTACAACTCTGAACGGCTTAAAGCTATAAAATGTTTGCTCTAATCCGAACTACTTAACTGATTAGTAAATGATTTTTATAATTTATATGATAAAATAAAGATAAAAAATTAACAAAATCCATAAGAAATAAATTTTAATTTATCTATTCATAATTTATAATTATTTACCACTTATAATTGTCAAAGCATTTGTACCTTCATTAAATAATAAATCCAAGATACTCAAATTGTTTTCGAATATAAATTTATTTTCAGTATCAAGATTAAATCTATTTTCAAACTTATTGCCAAAGATTTGATAGTATTCTTGATGTGCAAAAATGGCAGTTTTTTTTGGAGAAATTGTATTTCGCTTATCTAAAATTTGGCTATCTACTTCTTTTTCAAAATTTTCTGTGTTTTTGATTGGAATAGAAATACGCAGCAATTTCTGACAGATAGTCAGTAGTTTGTAATTAAATTCCCATAAAAGAACAGGAGGGTTTTCATAAATTGGTTCTAAAAAATCAGCATAATGAATAAAAAAAGGACTTTTTCCATACGCCGATTTTATACTTTGCCAATGCTGTCGATTCCAATCTGTCGAATAATCAATTTTTACTTCTTTGATATTTATTCTTTGACTTCCTTTCTGAACTGGAACAGTCAAAGCTAGTTTTCCATTTGCCCCCAAAATATAAGTACGGTTTCGGTAGCTCTGTTTAGTATAATTTTCGTTGGCTTCTAAAATAACTTTCTTGCCTAGATTATGAGCTTCCAAAATGGTTTTCCAATAATCTAAACAAGGGAGGTAATGGAGTTCTATGAGAATTTTTGTCATTTGTAGCATACGCTTTAGCGTGTGTATTTTGTACCTAATGCTTTAGCTTTCGGCTGATAATAAACTATTTTTACGAAGACTGGAAATCTTCTCTACATTCGAACTCACGCTAAAGCATGAGCTACATTTTATTTTTTCTACATCACAAATTGATAAATATCTTTTACATTTACTTTACAGCCCAAAATCTCTAAAACGCCTTCCAATCCCAAAACTTCTTCTATAAATTTATTCTCATTTTCTAGTTCACGAACATATACTTTTGGCTCTTTTTTAGTTTTGGGTTCTCCGTTTTCGTCTTCTTCTGTCAAATCACTTTCTATCATAATGTACTGTTTGAGTGATTTCATTTGTCTGTAACACTCAAATTTTTCGTCTTTATCGTAGGCAGTTGTAGAAGCTGAAAGTATTTCTATAATTACTTTGGGTTCTTTGAGGGCATACGCACCTTGTTTCATTTTTTCTTTTTTGAGTTCTCCACAATAAATATGAAGGTCAGGATATAAAAATGCTTTTTCACAGGCTTCAGTAGATAATTTTACATCTCCAGTTATTAATAAACACCCTTTTTCTTTTAGACACATAAATAAAAGCCTATTGATGCTACTCATAATAATATTATGTTCAACAGTCGTTCCTGCCATCGAACGAATAGTACCATTTATATATTCTAATTTTTCGCCTGTGGTTGTTTCCATCATAAGGTATTGCTCTACACTTACTTTGTTTTGTGGAATTCCCATTTTTTTATTGTTTATTTTCGTTAATTATTTACTAAAAACACAAAAAAAAGATACAAAAAATAACCCTCTAATCTATTTAGCTGCCCTATTTTTTACGAAGACCAAAATCTTCTCTACACTCGAACTCACGCCAAAGCGTGAGCTACATTTATTTTTTATTTGACTTCAAAATATCAGCAATATCTACAAATGTTCCTCCTTCTCCTGAAATAACAGGTAATTTCCCGTCCCATTTTTCAATCGCTCGTAATTTCAAAAGTTTGTCATCTAAAGAAAGTTGTAATAATTTTTGTGCGTCAGATTGTGCTTGCGCTCGTACTCTTTCTTGTTCGCCTTCAGTTTTGATACGCTCCAAATCGTTTAGAGCTGTCAATGCTTTTTGTTCTGCAATTTGCTTTAATTCAATAGCCGAATTAAATTCTGGCGAAAAATTAAAATCTATAATGGAAAAATCAGTAACGGTAATGTTATTTTGAGCTAATCGTTTTTTGATATATTGATATACATCTTCTTTTACGGCAGGTCTTTTTGTGATTAATTCCTCAGCCGTATAACGAGCAGCAGCCGATTTGATAGATTCTTGCACCACAGGTTCGATAATGGTTCGCTTGTAATCCAATCCTAAATCTCTATAAATAACATTTGCTTTTTCTTTGGATAAAAAGAAATTGAGAGCTACTTTTGAAGTAACAGGTTGCAAATCTTTCGAAGAAGCTGAGGCTTCAGCTTCCATTTTTTGAATACGAACGTCAAGTTGAATGACCGTAGAAATAAAAGGATTAACGGCGTGCATTCCCTCTGGAAGCAAAACATCTTGAACGGCACCAAAATTAGCGACTACGCCAACCTGCCCAGACTCTACGACGACAAAAGTTCTGAATAAAAATACGAGCGCAATGATAATAACTGTAAAAGTTCCGATTCCCAAAAAGACTGTTTTTGGGGAAATAGAAGGTTTGTTTCTTGAATTAGCCATAAAGTTTGTGATTGAATGAAAGGTAATTTTAATTGATTAGTTAAGCAATATAACGTAAAATAACTGATTTGGGTTAGTGTCTTTGCTTTTCGTCCTCTCAAAACTGCTTTTGGTATAAAATATTGGTGTAAGAAAATAGAAAGTTAGAGTTTAGAGAAAGTTAGAGTTTAGAGAAAGTTATTTAATGCAATAAGTAGTCGTACAAAATTAATAATACATATAACTGATTAGCGAGTGATTTTTAAGATAAGACACAAGATAAATAAAATTACAATTACTAATTATTATTTTTTATGCGCATTCAATTTTCTTTGTATTTATCTTCATTCATCATATAG
>PFKD01000286.1 GCA_002784125.1 Flexibacter sp. CG_4_10_14_3_um_filter_32_15 | reverse complement strand
CGTATAATCTTTTTGAGTTCGTTTTACATAATTACGTTCCATAATTAAATTAATTGTGTAACGCTATGTTAGGATGGGACATCATATAGATAATAAAAATCATTTACCAATAAGTTCAAGTCGTTTTTATTTTGTCCAACTACTTACAAAACTGCAATACGTCTTTTCCTTTTTAAAAATAAAATTTTACTTTCTAATTTTCCATCAAAAAGGCTTTCATATATTCAGTCAAATCGCCATCCAAAACAGCTTGAATATCCGTTCTTTCATAACCAGTACGAACATCTTTTATGAGTTTGTAAGGATGCAAAACATAATTTCGAATCTGTGAACCAAACTCTATTTTTTTCTTCGAACTTTCTACTTCATCTCTTGCAGCATTGCGTTTTTCTATTTCTATCTGATAGAGTTTTGCTTTAAGCATTTCCATAGCAAGTTCTGCATTTTGAAGTTGAGAACGCTCTTGCTGACATTCTGCCACAATTCCTGTCGGAATATGTTTCAAACGAACAGCAGTTTCTACTTTATTTACATTCTGTCCACCAGCACCACCCGAACGAAAAGTTTGACGCTCAATATCAGCAGGATTAATATCAATTTCGATAGAGTCGTCCACCAACGGATACACATAAACAGATGCAAATGAAGTCTGACGTTTTCCAGCCGAATTGAAGGGAGAAATACGCACCAAACGATGAACACCGTTTTCAGATTTGAGATAGCCATACGCAAAATCGCCACTAATACGAATCGTAACCGATTTTATTCCTGCTACATCGCCATTTACAAGGTCAAGAAGTTGGTATTTGTACTCATTTTTTTCTGCCCACATTCTGTACATTCTCAAAAGCATTTCAGACCAGTCTTGGCTTTCTGTTCCTCCTGCACCTGAGTTTATCTCTAAGATTGCATCTAGTTTGTCTTCTTCTCCACTTAGCATTTTTTGGAATTCTAAGTTTTCTAAAGTTTTGGTAACTTTTGCAGCTTCTTTGTTTATTTCGGCTTCTGTGGCTTCTTCGGCTTGATAAAATTCATACAAAACTTCCAAATCTTCAAGTTGAGTATGAAGTTTTTCGAATCTATCTGTCCATATTTTTTTTGCTTTAATATTTCTTAGTAGCTTTTCAGCTTCTTCTGGGTCATTCCAAAAATCGGGTTTGAAAGTTTGGGCTTGTTCTTCTTCGATTTCGGCTTTTTTGGTTTCGTAGTCAAAGATAGCCTCGCAAATCTTCTGTTCGATTTTGCAAGGCACGTAATTGGTCTGGAGTCATAAATAGAATAAATTATTTTTTAGTTTTACAAAGGTAAATACTAACCAACAGTTTGACAACTATATTGCTATACAGAATCAAAACTATATAATTCAAAAATAGGTTTACTCTAAAAACAATCCATTTGATAAAATTAAATGTATGCACATTCATAAAATAAATATCGAAAAACATTCGGCTTTTTTGAAGGAAAATCGTCAAGACCCAATTACTGGAGATTTGATAGAAGAAGGCGATGAAGTTGTTTTTTGTGCAAGTTGTAAATCGGCTTTTTTGAAAGATACGTGGCTTTATTTGGATAAAAAACATTGCAACCAAAGCAGAACTATCAAAAAACCTACTTTCGGACAAAGTCTTATTTTGGCTAGAGCAAAACAAGAAACCGTTTTTATTCCATTAGAAGGTGCAAAATCATTCAAAAAATTTAGTAAACAGACAAAAAATAGCTATTGGACAAGCGAATACGAATCAATAAAAAACAATATAAAAGTCTATAACGAAAGAGAAGGCGCAGGTCTTATTCTTCTTTTAGGAATGGTTATGTATGTCGTTTTTATGTTCTATTTTGGAGTTTCGGTGGGGCTTTTTGGGCTTGTGAGTTCGCCTGTTTTGTTGCTTTTGGCTCGTCAGTATATCAATTTGGTCTATTCTTCCAATACAGATAAAGCTATGTTGGGAGTGGGAGAAAGTGAGCTTATGATTTATTTTTCAGAAAAAAGGCAAAAATCTTTTATCCCTTATAAGCAAGTAGAAAAAGTAATTATTACCTATCAATCAGAAGACAAATCAGTAATTGAAATAAAAGATAAAAATAATATTACCATAAGAACAGAATTGCAGACAGTATTAATTAAAAAATTTCTGACTTCTGTTTCAGAAAGAAACAAGGAAACACTCATTGAATTGGTTTCTTTTCCTGAAAATTATCAAAATCATAATTTATTTTGGCAGTTGCAGGAAAATCCGTTGCTTAGATTGGTTTAAAGTTAGTTTTCTATTTCCAACAAAAAACCCCAAGAATTTCTAAAAATCCTTAGGGTTTGATGGCTATTTGTTCACACAAATCAAATAATAATTTTTCTTTCCCTTTTGTACTAACAAGTATTTGTCTTGCAAAAGAGTAAAATTTACCTCCATTATTGGGTTAGCAATTTTTTCTTTATTAATACTTACTGCTCCTGCTTTTATTGCCCTTTTTGCTTCACTTTTTGACGCAAAGATTTTATCTTTAGCTAAAGTCGTCAATAGTTCAGTTACATTTTCAGCTTGATGATATTCGTTTAAAGAAATATGAATTTGTGGCACATCTTCAAAGATTTCTAAAATTGTTTTTTCATCAGTTTGTTGTAACTGTTTTATTACATCTTTTGAAAACAAAATTCCGGAGGCTTCTACTGCATTATCGTAGGCTTCTTGTCCATGTACTCGTACCGTAACATCTTGAGCTAGAGCTTTTTGAAGAATTCTTTTGCCTTTATCTTTGTTATGTTCGATTTCTAGACTTTCAATCGTTTCTTTATCCAAAAGCGTAAAGACACGAATCAAACGAGGAGCGACATCATCATCTGCATTTAGCCAAAATTGATAAAATTTGTAAGGCGAAGTAAGATTTGAGTCTAGCCAAACATTTCCACTTTCAGACTTTCCAAACTTCGAACCATCTGCTTTTGTAACCAATGGACACGTAACAGCAAAGGCATGTTCTCTACTTTCTTCCTCATTGTTACTAGTTGAATCTGTATTTTCTGCATTGCTTATTTTTCTGATAAGCTCTGTTCCAGAAGTAATATTTCCCCATTGGTCAGAACCTCCCATTTGAAGTTTGACACCATGGTTTTTGTATAAATAATAAAAATCGTAGGCTTGAAGTAATTGGTAAGAAAATTCTGTAAACGAAATTCCTGTTTCTAATCGTGTTTTGACAGAATCTTTTGCCATCATATAATTGACCGATAAATGCTTTCCTACATCTCTCAAGAAGTGCAAAAAGCTAAATTCTTTAAACCAATCGTAATTATTTACTAAAACGGCTGCATTTTCTCCTTCAAAATCTAAGAATTTTTGTAATTGTTCGCCAATACATTTTTCGTTGTGGCGAAGTGTTTTTTCATCTAAAAGATTACGTTCAGAAGATTTTCCTGAAGGGTCGCCTACCATTCCTGTTGCACCACCGACGAGGGCATAAGGTGTATGTCCTGCACGTTGCAAATGCACCAAAAGCATAATTGTTGCTAAGTTTCCGATATGCAACGAATCAGCAGTAGGGTCAAAACCGATATAGCCCGAAATTTTGTTTTCAAGCAAATATTTTTCTGTGTCTGGTGTGCTGTCTTGCAACATTCCACGCCAGCGAAGTTCTTCTATGAGGTTGGGTATTTGTTTTTCCATAGTACAAAAATAGAAATTCGTTTAATTAAGTTCCTATTTTTTTTGAGAAAATGTAAAAATATAGTTTTGAAGCATTCTTTCTTTGGAAAAAGAGATGAATAAATTTGAAACCCTACAGCTTTCGAAGAATAGCAAAGCTAAATTTTTCTTCTTAGTTTTTTTGAATTTTAGCTACAGAGTAGCGTAATCTTTGTAATTAGATGAAAATTAGTGTCTTTAAAAGCTACAGCGTAGCGCAACTTTTAGGGTGCAACTGACAAGGTTTCACAACGCTGTTGCTCTAAAACCATTATTCCCTTCATTAAATTGGCTTCGCCGACTTTCAGTTGGGTGCATAACAAATTTAGCTACGCTGCTCTTCGGGTGTCGCTTTTGTAGGGAAAAGGCAAGCCTTTTCCTTCCATAAGTATTTTTTTTGATACAAACAGCTAGTTTAGGA
>PFKD01000196.1 GCA_002784125.1 Flexibacter sp. CG_4_10_14_3_um_filter_32_15 | reverse complement strand
TTATATGTAAATTAAAATATAAATTAAACTGCTCATTATCAAGTACTTAAAAAATGGTAGGGTAGAGTATAAGTTTGTTACTTCTTATGATGATAAAGGAAAAGAAATATTCCATAAATCTTTAAATACCAATAATAAAGATACATTTTTATTGAAATTTCCTAACCAACAAATTAGATTACAGACATTCTACGAATGTGGAGAACCTGTTGGTAAACAAACATTTTTCTATGGAAATGGACAAGCAGAAACAGTAATTCCATTCAAAGGAGGTTCAAGAGATGGAAAAATAGTTGGTTATTATCCTGATGGAAAACTTCGTGTAGAAGGAAATTATGAATATGGCGAAGAACATGGAGAATGGAAATGGTATTATCCAAATGGTAAACTTAGCTTAGTAGGTACGTATGTGAGAGGAGAAAGAGATGGCGTTTGGATAGATTATTTCAGAAATGGAAAAATAGAAGCAGAACAATACTACAAAGTCTATTCAGATTATCAAGATGATGAACCTTATAAGTTACGTTGGTACAATTATGCAGGAGAATTACTTTATGAGCGTAATTACAACAAACATGACGAGCTTATTTCTTTTCAATCAGAAGAAACTACGCTTACACCTGTAGAGATAAAAAGTGGCGAAAAGGTAGAGATAGTAGTGAATTTTAAGAATGGAAAACCTGCTGTAAGAGAAACCTACAACTCAGGGGTTATTACTGGAAAACGTACACATTATTACCAAAACGGACAAGTTTTTTGGGAAACAGAATTTGAAGACGGTCAAAATTCAGGTACATCAAAACAGTATTACCCAGACGGAAAGCTAATGCTAGAAAAACAATATAAATTTGGAAGATTGAATGGCACTCTAAAAAGGTATCATCCAAATGGAAAGCTATCTGAAGAATGTATGTATGTCAATAGTGAAAAACATGGAGAAGCAAAAATATATGATGAAAACGGCAAACTTATCCGTACAGAAATTTATAGAAATGACCAGTTAATGGAAGTAAAATAATCAGCCTTTCATAATCGATTTACTTAAAAGCCATTTTTTTACAAGGGTAAAAAAATGGCTTTTATTTAGTCTATAAAGTAGAAATAAATAATCAGACATAATTAATGTAACAAATAGTTGGAACACGGATTTTACGAATAAACACAGATAACTACACCATCAAATAATTTTATGTAGTCTTATTAAAAGTTAAATACATTATTATTTCTGTCTGACTACTTAGTAAAACCATAACAATGCACATTGACAAAATTTCAAATCAAAAATTACTTCCCTTTCATAATTCTTCTCACTTGCTAATTTTTCAGTAACTTTGCTTAGTAAGATAGAAACGAAATAAAAAACCTCGTTTGACGGCAAAGCCTCAACGACGGTCAAAACCATATATAGAAAATGATAGATTTTATAAAAGACTTAAATGAAAAGCAGCAATTAGGCGTACTCAAAACCGAAGGCGCATGTCTATTGATTGCAGGTGCAGGTTCGGGCAAGACTCGTGTCTTGACGTACAGAATAGCCAATTTATTAGAAAACGGAACTGCTCCTTGGCAAATCTTGGCTCTTACTTTTACCAATAAGGCAGCCAAAGAAATGCGTGAGCGTATCGAAAATTTGGTAGGAACGACAGGTAGAGATTTATGGATGGGAACGTTTCACTCTATGTTTGCCCGTATTTTGCGTTTTGATGGCGATAGATTGGGCTACCGTCAAGGTTTTAGTATTTATGATACCGATGATTCGAAGTCTTTGATAAAAAATATCGTCAAAGAAATGGGCATTGATGACAAAATTTATGCAGCAGCAGCGATGTATAATCGAATTAGTAGCCTCAAAAACTCCCTTATTTCTCCCCAAGAATACAATCAGAATGCAGAGTTTTTGTCAGAAGATGCGATAGCAAAACGTCCACATTTTGGAAAGGTTTATCAGACGTATGCAGAACGCTGTTTTAAAGCCAATGCAATGGATTTTGATGATTTATTATATCAAACTTTTGTGCTTTTTCGTGACCATAAAGACATTCTACACAAATACCAACATCGTTTTAAGTATATTTTGATTGATGAGTTTCAAGATACAAATATTGCTCAATACAAAATCATCAAAAAATTAGCTGCCGTAAATCTCAATATTTGCGTAGTGGGAGATGATGCACAGAGTATTTATGCTTTTCGTGGTGCAGATATTCGTAATATTCTGAATTTTGAAAGAGATTACCCAGACTTAGAGATTATTAAATTAGAACAAAATTACCGTTCTACCAAAACGATTGTAGAAGCTGCCAACAAAATTATAAAAAACAACAAAAATCAGATTCCAAAAAATGTTTGGACAGAAAATATAGCAGGAGAAAAAATAGAATTAATTAGAGCTACATCAGACCAAGAAGAAGGACGAATAATAGCAGGAAATATTTTTGAAACTAGAGCGCAAAAAAACGCAAGACTAAATGATTTTGCCATTTTATACCGTACCAACGCACAATCCAGAAGCATGGAGGAAGCATTAAGACGATTAAATATAAAATACAGAATCATTGGTGGACTTTCATTTTATCAACGAAAAGAAATCAAAGATATGTTAGCTTATTTTCGTTTGGCCGTCAATCCAGAAGACGAAGAAGCGTTGAGAAGGTCAATCAATAATCCAAAAAGAGGAATCGGAAACACAACTGTTTTGAAAGTCTTTTTGGCAGCAAGAGAAAATAATGTTCCTATCTCAAAAGTAACTCGCCATGCATCAGCTTATTTAGGAAAAGGAAGAGCAGGAACAAGTGTAGAAAAATTTGGAGAGTTAGCAAAAGCCTTTCAATTAATTGCTTCTGAAAATGATGCTTTTACGGCAGCAAAATACATTGCTCAACATTCAGGAATTGTAAAAGCACTTTTTGATGATGAAACACTAGAAGGAAGAGCAAGATATGAGAACATTCAAGAGCTTTTGAATGCAACCCAAGAATTTGTTCAGAATAAACTTAGTGAAGCCACAACGGAAGAACCTGATACATCGCTTTCTTTGTTTTTACAAGAAGTTGCGCTTTTGTCTTCTGTCGACCAAGCAAGTGAAGACGAAGATGCCGTTACGATGATGACCATCCATGCAGCCAAAGGGTTAGAGTTTGAATATGTTTATTTGGTCGGAATGGAGGAAGAACTTTTTCCTTCTTCAAGAATGATTACTTCGCAGCAAGATTTGGAGGAAGAACGTCGTTTGTTTTATGTTGCTGTTACTCGTGCAAAAGAACGACTGACACTTTCGTATGCCTTGCAGCGTTATCGTTTTGGTAGTTTTAATTCGTGCGAACCTTCTCGTTTTTTGTTTGAGATTGACCAAGAATTATTCAATGCTCGTTCTCGTTCCATTCAAAAAAATAATCCAAATCACATGACCAATTTTATGCGTCATCGTGCTGCAAAAGAAAAGGAAAAAGACACCGAAACAACAAAAACAGGAAGTAATTTAAAATCTGTAAATTCGATAAAAAATACACCTTTTGTTTCCAGTAAATCAGAAGATATTGTAGAAGGAATACGAGTAGAACACCCAAAATTTGGTTTTGGAACAGTCAAAAAAATTGATTCTTCGACAAGTGGAAAACGTGCCATTATTGGTTTTGATACAGAAGGAGATAAAACACTTATTTTGAGTTTTGCTAAATTGAGAGTGGTGGAGAGTTGATTCTTAAGTATTTAAACTAAAATCTTTGAAAAAACGTATTTATTATAAATGAACATATTTAAACAAAAAAGCTATGCAAACTAAACCGAAAACAGAAGATGAAAAAGACAAAAAAACGTCTTTAGCCGAAAAAGAAGCCAAATTAAGTCCTGCTGCAAGAGAAATTTGGGAAGGAATAAAAGAAGGATTGGAAGATGTAAAACATGGTAGAACTCGTCCTATTGAAGAACTCTTTAAGGAATTAAGAGAAGAGAGAGAAAAAGAAGAGCAGCAAGAAAGAGAAAACAAAAAAGTACAATGAAAATAAGAACTTCTCGCAAATTTGATAAAGAAATCAAACGTTTATCTAAAAAGCATAAATCCGTACTTGAAGATTTACGTGTATTGACGGAAAGTGTAATTGATAACCCTACTCAAGGACAATCATTAGGAAAAAATTGCTATAAAATTAGAATGGCTATT
>PFKD01000040.1 GCA_002784125.1 Flexibacter sp. CG_4_10_14_3_um_filter_32_15 | reverse complement strand
AAAAAATATTATTTTTAAGCCTTTTTTTATGATTCAGATATTTTTAATAACTAATGATATTCAAGTGCATTTCGCTCTCATCCATAAAATCTTCTCCCTCAATTCTCATGTCGTCGTGATCTTCTTCAGGATAATACCAATTAACAGTTATTTGTTTTCCCTCATCTTGAAACTCTTTGAGCAGACGAAACAAATCTAATAAAGCTCTTGAAGAGCTTGTGTTGAAGTAAAAGAGTTTGCAATCTAATGTTACTTTTTGATGAGTTTTGAAATATTCCTTGAACCAATTCATCAGATTATCATAAAATTCAAAAGCATCTTCTAAATAAGATTCACCTTGAATAAGACAATGCTCTTTGTCAGCATCAAAATTTACATAAGGCACAAAGTAAGCATCTTTCTTACTCTCTACTATTAAATTTTTACCTTTTTCTGTAAACATAATTTATAATTTAAAATTGTGATTTTTTATTTAGACTTTATTTTTCAATAGTTGATGAAATTATGAAATATGAATTTTTATCATCTATTTCCTTAAATTCTACTTGTAAAGGATGTTCTGATTTTAGTGCAACCTGTATCAAACCAATATTTCCACCTTTTTGGTCTGAAGTACGTTCTGCACTCCTTACTTCCTTTTTTAAGGCTCGTAATTGATCTATACTCAGTCCATTTATTTCTTCACACTTAGCAATAATTTCTTTTACTTTTTCAGTCGGAACAAGATTTCCAGCACTCAAAATAACTTCTGTGTCTTCATTATGTATTACTACAGTTCCGACTCCATTATTTTTTCTAGTTTCATCTGAATATCTAACATCTTTTTTACCTTCTTCATCGTAAAAAAAATTTGATTCTTCGGAATAATATGCAATATTTTGGGCTAATTCAATAAAAATAGAAAAAAGTTTTGCACTCATACGTGGATTTTCGGCAAACCTACGACGTAATTGCAAACTAATATTCGCCAAAATGTCTTTATCAAAAGGTCCTTTGTAGTAGAGTACGGCACTTTGAGCATCTAAACGGGTGTGGTAATCTATCATGCTAGTGATATAATAGTTAGTAAGTTAAATTAATAAAACGATTAAATTATATATTGAATTTTAAATCTTAAAACCTAATACAGTAATATCGTCTCGCTGTTCAGTATCTTTTTGATGACTAGCAAGGCGTTTTTCAAAAATTTTCATTTGTTCTTTTGCTGGTAAATGTCCCACTTCTACCATAAGGTTTCTAAAAGCATTCTTCGAAAAACTTTTTCTTTCCTTATTCGCTTGGTCGGCATACCCGTCAGTTGCTAAGAATACTGAATCATCTTTTTGAAGAATAATTTCTTCTTGCATGTAATCTCGTTTGTCATCTCGTTTGCCTCCACCAATAGAACGTCTGTTGCCTTTTAATTCAATAAGTTCTTTACCTCTAACAATGTATAGGTTTTGTTTGACACCACCAAAAGTTAATAGAGTTTGATTATTTGATTTTTTTTCTATCAAGCAAAGCGTTAAATCCATTCCATCATTATTTGCTCCTTCTTTTTGATTGAGTTTTTTGACTACGCCTTTATGTAATTCTTGAAGTATCAGATTAGGTTGTAAGTATCCATTTTGGTTGATAACCTCGCTCAAGATATTAGAGCCTACCAAACTCATAAATGCACCTGGTACGCCATGCCCTGTACAATCTATTACCCCCACAAGTATTTTGTTTTCGTGTTCTGATAACCAATAAAAATCTCCTGAAACAATATCTTTTGGTTTATAAATAACAAAACTCTCAGGCAAAAGTGCTTTCATTTGAGTGTTAGAGGGCAAAAAAGCATTTTGTATTGTTTTTGCGTAGGAAATACTTTTAGTAATCTGACGATTACTGATTTCTAATACATCTTTCTGATATGCCATTACCTCTTGTGTAGTTTGTAGCTCTTCCATATTTTGGCGAAGCTCTTCGTCTTGTGTTTGCAAAGCATCAAAACTCTCTCTGAGTTTAATATCTTGCTGTTTCATTTTCTCAAAAGCTTTTTTGAGTACAGCTTCATTAGAAGCCAGTTTTTCGTTTTGTTTTTCTAAGGCTATTTTTGATTCTTCTATCAGTTTCTGCTTTTGTGCCATGGCTTCCTGTGTAGCCTCTAACTCTTCCATATTTTGGCGCAACTCTTCTTCTTGTGTTTGTAAAGAATTGATACTCTCTATTAGTTGCAATTTTTGCAACTTCATTTTCTCAAATGCTTTTTTTAGTACGGCTTCATTCGAAGCTAACTTTTGATTTTGCTTTTCTAGAGCTATTTTAGATTCTTCTATAAGAGCTTGTTTTTCTCTCATAGCCTCTTGTGTAGCTTGAAATTTTTCAAAATTTTGCTTTACTTTTTCTTGTTCTTTTATTTTTTGCTCTGTTTCTATAGCAATAGTAATAATATCTGATACTCCTTTTACAAAAGTAATATCTTCATGTGTCCAATTTCTATATGTATTTTGAGCTTCACAACAAATTACACCTGCAAGCTCCCCAACTAAAAAGTAAGGAACATCAAGCATTGACTTTATTCCTAGTGGAGTTAAATATCCATCCACAAATTCCACCAAGGCAGGATGGTTTTGAGCAAAATCAGCTACTATATTTTTTTCAGCAAGTATATCTTCAAAATATTTAGGTGTATCTTTTTGCTTTATTTCAGTACCTTTAGTAAAAATATATCCTTCTTCTGTTGTTTCGTACTGTTTTTGAGCAGTAATCTTAGTCTCATTTGTAGTGTCATATTTCCAAATACCTACACGTTCTATGTTTAATATATTAGCAACTTTCTTGGTAATTTCTTCAAAAGCTATACCTAAATTACCAGTATAAATATCTTTACTTTTGTTCAATTCTAAAAGAGCATGATTATTCCTATCTGAAATATCACTTTTTGCTTTTATTTCATTGTTTACTTCTTGAATGTAATCTCGCTGTGCTTCTAATTCCTCTAAATTTTGGCGAAGTTCTTCTTCAGTAGTTTGAAGTTGTTCTTGTCTAGTTTGGAGTTCAAATTCTATTTTTTTTCGATCCGTAATAAGATAACGAATAGATAAATAGCTCATTATTTTACCATTATTATCCAACATAGGATTAATAACAGTATCCATCCAATAAAAAGAACCATCTTTGGCTTTGTTTTTTACATCAGCACGCCATGTTTTTCCTCTTGCTATTGTTCGCCACATGTCTTGCCAAAATTCTTTTGGATGATATGCTGAATTTACAATATTGTGGTCTTTACCTAAAAGTTCTTTTTCTGAATATTGAGAAACTTTACAAAACTCTTCGTTTACCTTTATAATTTTTCCTTCTGTATCGGCAATAGAAATTATTGCACTTTGGTCTAATGCTACTGTAATGGCTTTTAATTGTTGTTCTTGATTTTGCTTCGTATTTTTTACTGTATCATTACGTAATATAGCCTGTACAAGTATTTTTTTATCTATCTCTATTGTTGATAAGAATACTTTTGCATTAATTTGTTCTCCTTTTGTATTTTGAAAATACCATGAAAAAGTATCTTTACCTTTTACTAAACATTTAGTAAGATGATCTACTAATTCAAGATTGTCTGCCTCTTTTTGAGAAAAATCTGATAGTTTTTTGTTTATAATTTTATATCCATCATCAACTTTAAAAAGTCTGTGTGTCAATTCATTACAGGCAATAGTCCTTTCCTCTTGTAAAATAAGAACAGCATCTGGATAAGTGTTATAAAAAGATTTATATAGTTCTAGTTCGTTTCCTGTTATATTTTGGTTCATGAAGATAAAATGTAATTGTAGTAATTTTTAATAAAAGGAAAGTTATTTATAAGAAACTTTATTTTGAATAATTAAACATTCATTATCCATTCTCTAGCCTCCTCTATTTCATCAAAATACTTTGTCGTAATTTGTTGTCCCACTTCTTCTTCCATCACTTGTTCGATAGAGAGTTGAGCTAAAAATTCTGTACTCATCACAACAGCAAGTTTGCTAAAACCTACTTCCATAGCAGGAGCAAATATATGCTCATTCATCCACTCTTGTGCTTCCGGGCTTACTACAAATCCCAACTCTTTTATGTTACCCAAAACTTTTTCAGTTTTTTGATCTAACATTAGGGTAAACGCACGAAAAAAAAATGTACTCGTTTAAAGCAAATCAAGCTAGTTTTTAACTTTGCAAATTGAATTTACTCTGATAGTTAAAGTGTGTTTAAACATACTGAAAGCAGTATAAAAAGTTTCGTGCGTTTACCCTAATCTAACATAAACTTGAGAAGTTCTACATGCTCATTTTTGTACTCTTCAGAAGTCATGTCTGCTGTTGCTGGTAGCCATGTTAGTTCTAATAATCTTTGCTCGTCAAAAGCATCTATCTGTAAATAATCACTTTGATATACATTCATAAAAGGTAATAGTAAAAAAGTAGCTCCGTTTTTTTATTCTTAACAAAGAGTAGTAGTTTAATGATGTCTATAAATAACAAAACTACTTTGCGTTTAAGTTTGCAACAAAGTTGCGTAACCTTTGTAGAATGATAATAAAAAATAAATTTCAAAAGCTAC
>PFKD01000007.1 GCA_002784125.1 Flexibacter sp. CG_4_10_14_3_um_filter_32_15 | reverse complement strand
TGTATTAATCTGTATTTTAAATCCTATCAATCCTATCAATCCTTAACTATCCTACCCTACAAAAAAATAGTAGGGTACAGTAGTCAAAAATGAAACTCCTTACCAAGCACAAATGTTAAAAACCAAATAAAATTTGGTTAAATATTTGGTTTTTAACACAGTTCTTGACGGCTGCACTTGAGCCTCAACGACGGTTGGTTTTGTTCTATTTTTCAACCGTCAAGATTAAAAAATAAAAATAGTAGGATACAGTAAAAAAAACCCTTTCTTTTATAAAAAATGGAAAGGGATTTATCAATTATTTAAAAAAATGTAACTGAATAGCTGAAAATAAGGGGTTGTAAAAAATAAACTTTGGAAAGTTTCAACACACTTACTATTCAATTTTGACTTTTCATTTGATAGAATTTCTGAAAAATAAAGATTCTGTTAAAAAATTTTGAGAAGAGGAGTATTAGGTTCTCAATACAGATTCTTTTAGAAATTCTTACAAATTTTTCTTACTTACTTATACTATATAATTCAAAGGCTTTGCCAATACACAAATAAAGTAGATTATTTCTCAATTATTTACAAAAACCGTATTTAAAGCTCATAAAAGCCTATTTTTATTTTTTGATGAAATATTAAAATGTATAATTATTTTCATTTTGGAAAGATTAGTTTTTCATTGTGAAAACAAAATAAATATTTTAGGAGTCATTCTCACCTTTTCTCAGCCTTGAACTTATAAAATTCTTATTCATAAATTTATCAAAGACTGCAAAACCTTTATATTCTTGTTTACTGATTCCTATTTTTTTTAGCTTTTGAGCATTTCCTTTTTTAGAAAAACTAAGCTCAATTATTTTATAGACATCATTAAATGTCTTTATTTCTACCGAATTCCATTCTTTCAAATCCTCAAAAAGCCATTTCTTTTTTGGTAAAATCAAATAGGAAACAACAAGTTCTTTTTTAGAAAAATCAAAAGAAGTAGGCATGGTAATAATTTTGAGAAGCAATAAAAAAACAATAATGGCAGCAATTCCGATAATCAAAAACTTCCAATCTGATTCTAAAGAAAGCGACCAAACAGCAATTCCGATAATACCCACACAAAAAACTGCAAGTGAAAAAAGGGTTTGAAATTTAAAGGAAAGTTTATTATTCATGGATAAATGATTTTTTTGAGAATTAGCTTACTCTTCTTCGTCTGTATCATCTTGTAGTTCCTCTAATTTTTCAATTAAATTAGAAGCTGAAGTGATTGATTTTACAGGTATATGATTCTGTTCTGGTGGCAATAATTTATCTACATACAGAAGCAAAATATCCAAATGTACAAACATTTCTTCTGCATAAGGAAGCAATCTTTCTCCATGAGGAAGCAAAATTTCGCAATGAGGGAGTAGTTTTTCAACATGTGGAAGTAGTATGTCTTTGTACTGCAAGAGCAAATCTGTATAAGGCAATAATTCATCTATATACGGCTCAAACAAATGGAAGTACGGCAATAATTCTTCTGAATGTGGCAAAAGCTGGTCGGCATACGGAAGTAGTTTTTCTGCGTGAGGAGCTATCTGATCTGCATACGGTAAAAGTTCTTCTTTATAAGGCAAGAGTTTTTTTATGTGAGGCGCAAGTACAGACGATTGAGGCAATAAACTTTTTGCGTGTGGCATAAACTCATCTGCATGGAGAAGCAAACGAAGACTATGGGGAAACAAAGAAGGCGCATTCAAAAAAAGCTGAGGTGCATTCTTAGCAAATCCTTTTAATAAATTTCTATATTTTTTGTTAGCCACTTTTAATGAATTATGAATTATAAATGATGAACTGTAAATTATTTAACTGCAAATAATCATACCATTACTTCAACTGAATTTAGAAAGAATTAGTTTTGATAAAAGGATAGGATTAGCAATTTGATTTATCAGATTAGTACAAATATAAAATTTCAAAAATTATTCCTTTGCAGCTACACAAGAAATCTCTACTCGTACATCTTTAGGCAAACGACTTACTTCGACTGTTTCTCTAGCAGGGGGATTTTCTTTGAAATATTCGCCATACGCTGCATTGATGGCTTGAAAATCATTCATATCTTTCACAAAAATTCCACATTTGATGACATCAGAAAAAGAAAGTCCAGCAGCTTCCAAAATCTGTTTCATGTTGTGCATTACTTTGTGTGTTTCTTCTTCTATGCTTTCACCATTTTGTCCTGTGATTTTTCCACTTTTAGCGTCTATTGCAATTTGTCCAGACACGAAAAGTGTATTTCCATTCCAAACAGCTTGACTATAAGGCCCAATGGGAGCAGGAGCGTTTTCTGTAAATACGATTCTTGACATTTTTTTAGGGATTTAGGAATTAGGGATTTAGGAATTAGGGAATTAGGGATTTAGGAATTAGGGAATTAGGGATTTAGGAATTAGGGTTTGGGAATTAGGGTTTGGGAATTAGGGTTTGGGAATTAGGGTTTGGGAATTAGGGATTTAGGAATTAGGGATTTAGGAATTAGGGTTTGGGAATTAGGGATTTAGGAATTAGGGTTTGGGAATTAGGGATTTAGGAATTAGGGTTTGGGAATTCCCATTTCCCATTTCCCATTTCCCATTTCCTAATTCCTAATTCCCATTTCCTAATTCCCATTTCCTAATTCCCATTTCCTAATTCCCATTTCCTAATTCCCATTTCCCATTCTCTAATTATTTTTCAAGTTTTCAATAATGATTGCCGAAGCACCACCACCACCATTACAGATAGCAGCCAAACCATATTTGCTATTATTCTGACTCAAAACATTAGAAAGTGTAGTAACAATTCTAGCTCCCGAACAGCCGAGTGGGTGTCCTAAAGAAACTGCACCACCGTTTACATTTACAATTGCAGGGTCAATGTCTAATTCTTTATTGAATGCCATTGTTACGACCGAAAATGCTTCATTTACTTCAAAAAAGTCAATATCATTTTTTGTAAGACCTGCTTGTTTGAGTGCTTTTGGTGCTGCAATAGTTGGGGTGGTTGTAAACCATTGTGGTTCTTGTGCTGCATCTGCAAAACCTACAATACGAGCAATTGGAGTAAGTCCTAGTTCTTTTACTTTCTCTCCACTCATAAGGATTGCTGCCGAAGCACCATCATTGATAGTAGAAGCATTTCCTGCCGTAACGGTTCCGTTTGGTGTAAAAACAGCTCTAAGAGCAGGAATTTTATCAAAATTTACTTTTTTGTATTCTTCGTCCTCATTTACGATTACTGGGTCTCCTTTTCGTTGAGGAATTTCTACAGCTACAATTTCGTCTTTAAATTTACCTGATTCAGTTGCATTTTTTGAGCGAGTATAAGATTCTATTGCAAAAGCATCTTGCATTTCACGAGTAAATCCATATTTTTCTGCTGTTTTATCAGCACTTACACCCATCGCAGAATTGTCATACGCATCAGCCAAGCCATCACGCATAAGTCCGTCGATAAATGTTCCGTGTCCGTAGCCATAACCACCAAAACGAGCTTTATCCAAATAAAAAGGAATATTTGACATGCTTTCCATTCCTCCAGCCACAACAACATCCGAATGACCAAGCATAATACTTTGAGCAGCAAACATCATCGCTTTCATACCCGAAGCACACACTTTATTTACAGTTGCACACGGCACTGAATAAGGAAGACCAGCTAAAACAGCAGCCTGACGAGCAGGTGCTTGTCCAAGATTTGCCGAAATTACATTCCCCATATATACTTCTTGTACTTCTTTTGGGTCAAGATTAATTTTTTGTAATGCGCCTTTTATGGCAGTTGCGCCAAGCTGAGTAGCTGCAATGGCTGCCAAAGAACCATTAAAACTACCGATAGGAGTACGAACTATCGAAACTAAATAAACTTCTTTGATTGTCATATAAATATGTTTTTTTATGTAAATGTTGTATTGAAAAATTACTGGTGTGCAGTATTAGAGTACATTGCAAGTTACAAAAAAATGACTTGTTTTTTGTTTAAATAATCTTAATAGTTTTGATAAAATTATCTACTGTACTATTTTTGATTTGCTAAAATTTAGGCTGGAGGAATCAATGAATGAATGATAGATTAATAGATAAGTAATCGTAGAAAATTAATGCATCTTATTTTTTAATGTAATAAATTGATAATCAATGTTTTATGTAATTATCAATTATCCATTTTAAATTAGCTTCG
>PFKD01000349.1 GCA_002784125.1 Flexibacter sp. CG_4_10_14_3_um_filter_32_15 | reverse complement strand
TCTGATAATTAAAGTCTGTTTAAACACACTGAAAGCAGTATAAAAAGTTTCGTGCGTTTACCCTATCGTTTTTCAAAAAAAAAGCCTCCCTCTATCTTATAAAAGAACGGAAGACTAAAACAATTTTTTGAATTTATAGAAACAAAATCAACAATCTTTTACAGGACAAGGGATGCGTCGTCCTCTTTTGAGTTTTTTCTTTTTTAGAGTATGTCCTTTATGTGAATTGCAAGAAGTAGTCGTAATTATTATAAAAGAAGGCAAAACCATAAAGTAAATAAGATAAATAAATTTAATTTTAATTCTTTTCAAATTTTTTATTATTTAGATTACTGATATTTTTTTATTTTTACTAACTATCGTTTCTTTTTTGATGCTTTATAGCTTTTATACTTTGGTGTCCATGCTTGTTTGGGTGCGTGTACACAACTACTCACAATGGCAGTAGAAAAAATAGTCAATAGACAAATAGCTATTCTTTTTTTTGAAAAAATAGTTTTTTTGATAGAATTCATTTTTTATTGATTTTTTTAGTTATAATTTGCAATTATTTACCAAGCTCTTACTGTTTTCAAACGTTGTTCGTGTTTTGGCGAACGAGGTTTTTTATCTTTCATGTTTTTGCGTTTAGTTGGTGTCCAAGCCTGTTGAGGTGAATGAATACAACTTTGAAATGTAAAAGAGAGTGTAAAAGCGAAAAGTAAAAATAATGCTTTTGACGTAAATTTTGAGAAAATATTTTTCATTAAAATTCTATTTATACTGTTTGAATGACTTTAATTTTTAGGATTAACTACAAAGGAAAGTAGATTTTGATAAGATGCAAAAAAATAATTTTGATAGAATAAACTATCTTTGAATTTTCAATGACTTATTTAATGAACCCAACCGTAAAATTACGCAAAGTTTATAAAAAAACGATTTTCTACTTATTTTAATTTCAATAATCTATTTATGATAATACGTACAAACCTCGTAAATATTGCAGAAAAAATCATTTTACCTGCACAACTTACAATCAAAAAGGGCAAAATTCATTCCATAGAAAAACTAGAAGCGACTAAAGATTCAAATAATGAAATAAAAAATTATACGCTTTGTGGTTTCATAGATTCTCATATTCATATTGAAAGTTCGATGCTTGTTCCTTCCAAATTTGCACAGAAAGCAGTTGTTCATGGAACAGTTGCAACGGTTTCCGACCCTCACGAAATTGCCAATGTAATGGGAATGGAAGGCGTAGAGTTTATGGTAAATGATGGAAATAAAGTTCCGTTTAATTTCTTTTTTGGTGCGCCTTCATGTGTTCCTGCAACGAGTTTCGAAACGGCAGGAGCAACTATTTCAGTAGAAGATATTGAAAAATTAATGAGCCAACCCCACATCAAATATTTATCAGAAATGATGAATTATCCTGCTGTTTTGGCAAGAGATAGCGAAGTAATGGCAAAAATTGCAGCAGCCCAAAAATACGGAAAACCGACCGACGGACACGCACCTGGGCTACGAGGGGAAGATGCAAAAAATTACATAGAAGCAGGAATAAGCACCGACCACGAATGTTTTACGGCAGAAGAAGCACTAGATAAGCTAAACTATGGAATGAAAATTATCATCAGGGAAGGAAGTGCAGCCAAAAACTTTGATGCTTTGATTGATTTATTGCCAGAACATTATGAGAATATGATGTTTTGTTCGGACGACAAACACCCAGACGACCTTATAGAAGGACATATTAATCTGCTTGTAAAACGAGCTATCAAATTAGGAATTGATAAATTTAAAGTTCTTCAAGCTGCCTGTATCAATCCGATTGAACATTACAATTTGGAAGTCGGACAACTTAGAGAGGGCGATAAAGCTGATTTTATTATTGTAAAAGATTTAGAGAATTTTGAAGTTTTAGAAACCTATATCAATGGCGAAAAAGTAGCTAAAAATGGAAAATCATTCATCAAAGATGTAGAAACAAAGGCTATCAATCAATTTAATGTAGAACCAAAAAAAGCATCTGATTTTAAAATAAAGAGAAATAAAGTAGTAGGAAATAGTAAAGAAAATAATGATAAAATAACACAAATTCCAGTCATTGAGGCTTTAGACGGACAACTGATTACCAATCCTGTTTTTGTAGAAATTGATGATTTAACTAATAAAAACGGTAATTTAGTTTCAAATCTTGAAAAAGATATTCTAAAAATGGCTGTTGTTAATCGTTATACTTCTGATGCTCCCATTGCGATTGCTTTTATCAAAAATTTTGGATTAGAACGTGGTGCGATTGCTTCTTGCGTTGCTCATGATTCTCATAATATTGTCGCCGTAGGAGTTACAGATGAAGATTTGATGAACGCTGTAAATTTAGTAATTAGAGAAAAAGGTGGCGTTTCGGCAACGAGTGGAAAAGGAAATTTAGATAATAGAAATGAAAATCAAGTTTTGCCTCTTCCAGTTGCAGGAATTATGTCTTTAGAAGATGGCGAACTAGTAGGTAAAAAATACGCTCAAATTGATAAATTTGCAAAAACTTTAATGACGAATCCAAAAACTAGCAAAAAACTTCACACTCCTTTCATGACACTTTCATTTATGGCTCTTTTAGTAATTCCATCATTAAAATTAAGTGATAAAGGACTTTTTGATGGAACAAAATTTGAGTTTGTAAAAGGCTGGGAGGTTTAGGTATCTTTCGAAATACATTTTTGAACCACAAAGTTCACAGAAAAATACTTTTAAACCACAAAGGTTGAAGAGGAAAAAGAGAAAATATAATTACATTTTAAACTCAACTATTATTTTATGAAAATTAATCAAATTACAGAGCAAGTAATTGGTTCTTGTATAGAAGTACACAAATCTGTTGGTATGGGTCTGTTAGAATCAGTTTATGAAGAATGTCTATTTTATGAACTATCAAAGAATACGAAGTTATTTGTAGAAAGACAAAAACCAATAGAGGTCATTTACAAAGATGTTGTTATGCCTTGTGGGTTTAGGGCTGATTTTGTTATCGAAAATAAAGTAATTTTGGAAATAAAATCAGTAACTGAAATCCATCCTATTCACAAAGCTCAACTCATGAACTACCTAAAATTAGCTAACTGTCAAGTAGGATTATTAATTAACTTTAACGTAAAATTACTAAGAAATGGAATAACAAGATGGGGAAATTGAATTTGTATTTCTCTCTCTTCTCTTCAACCTCTGTGGTTCAAAAATAAAATATATGCAAGATAAAAATACACACCTTATTATTATGGCAGGTGGAATTGGAAGCCGTTTTTGGCCTTTCAGTCGCCGTAATTACCCAAAACAGTTTCAAGATATTTTAGGAACTGGAAGCTCGCTTTTACAACAAACAGTTAAGCGTTTTGAGCCTGTTTGTAAGCCTGAAAATATGTATATTGTTACCAATCAAGACTACAAAGACTTGGTAAAAGAACAATTACCTGACTTTTCAGAAGACCAAATTTTATTAGAACCTTTTTTACGAAATACAGCTCCTTGTATTGCGTATGCGTCTCATAAAATTAAATCCAAAAATCCAAAAGCAAACATTATTGTTACGCCTTCTGACCACGTAATTTTGGATACATACAGTTTTATTAGTAAGCTAAATATTGCCATTGATGCAGCTAAAGATAGCGACAAAATTGTTACTTTAGGAATCAAACCAACACGTCCTGATACGGGTTATGGCTATATTCAAAGCGAAGAAAATCAAAAAGGTAATGTAAAAAAAGTACGTTTGTTTACAGAAAAACCTAATTTAGAAATGGCAAAGTCATTTTTAGAAAGTGGAGATTTTGTGTGGAATGCAGGTATTTTTATTTGGAATGTACAAACGATTGTAAAAGCATTTGAAAAGCATTTAAGCGATATTTCAGAAGCCTTTGAAGATATGAAAGGGGATTTTTATACAAAAAATGAAGCTAAATCATTAGAAAAAGCCTATTCACAATTTCATGGAATTTCGATTGATTATGGGATAATGGAAAAAGCTGAAAACGTTTTTGTAGTTCAATGTGATTGTGGTTGGTCTGATTTGGGAACGTGGAAATCATTGCACGAACAAGCCAAAAAAGATGAAAATAAAAACGTAATTACAGGAGATGTAATGGCGTATGACACCAAAAATTCAATTATCAAAATTTCTAAAGACCGTTTGGCTGTTGTGCAAGGATTAGATAATTATATTGTTGCCGATTATGACGGTGTTCTTTTGGTTTGTCATAAAGACCAAGAACAAAGAATCAAAGAGTTTTTGGAAACTGTCAAAAAGACTAAAAAAGAAAAATACACATAAAATAATGGTAAATGATTAATGGTAAATTATAAATTAGTTTGTCATTAATCTTATAAAGACTTATAAAAAAGACTTATAAACAAAAATCCCAAATCTGAATCAATCAAATTTGGGATTTTTTATTTCAAACTATTTTTTTAATTTTTAGCTTGTTTTACGAATAACTTTGGAGAATCAAATCTCTATGTCGAGTCCGTAAATTAGAGCGAAAGACGAGGCTCGAACTCGCGACCTCAACCTTGGCAAGGTTGCGCTCTACCAACTGAGCTACTTTCGCATGTTTTGATGCTACATGGAGCATCAATATTGGTAATTGAATCAAAAATTATACTTTCTATTTAGGATTTGAATTTATAAATAGAGGTCGTTTTCTGATTGCGTTAGCAAAGATACTATTTTTTTTTAAAATACCAAAATTTACATATTTTTTTTCTATAAAAAACTCCTTACCAAAAATGAATTCGATAAGGAATTTTTTGTCTTCATAAAAAAATATCTAATAAATTATCGTAACAGACCCTGTCTGTTTTATAATTTTGCTCTTATCTGTCGGGCTTGTATAAGTTATTTCATAATAATAAACACCTGCTGGCACTTTTTTACCTTTGTATGTGCCGTCCCAAAACTGAATTTCATCATCGCTTCGTTTTTGAAGTACAGAATAAACTTCCATTCCCCAACGGTCAAGAACTTTGATGCGAAGATTTGAATAAAAACGTCCGAATATTTCCCATTCTTCATTCAACCTATCTTGATTTGGTGTGAAGGCTTCTGGAATAAAAATCTGAGGTTCGCAGTTTGCTTCTACTTCTAAACTTGTAATGGCACTACACGAATTTGCATATTCAACTATTACTCGTGCTAAATAAACACCTCCAAATTCTATATTCAAGATTGAATCTTGTCCGACTAAATTCTCATCTTCATCAAACCATTGATAACGATAACGAGCCGTAGAATCATAATTTTTTATTTCTACTCCTATTTGGTGGAAAATACGGTCTTGATTTTCATCTTCAAAACATAAAATCGTATCCTTAGCTGATAAAATAGGTGGTTCGATAAAATTAATACGGACACTATCTGTATAACTACATTCATTAATGCTCACTTCTACATAATAAAGACCACTTCTACGGACACGAATAGAATCCGAAGTTTGTCCTGTATTCCATAAATAAGTTGCACCAAACGGACGAGGCGCACCAATAATTGCTGTATCTCCTTCACAAAGTTGCTGGTCTGAACCTAAATCTATTTGAGGTTGAACCAAAACAACGGTTGTATCTGTGCTTGAGCAGCCTAAAGTATCAAATCCTGTAACTATATAAGTGGTTGTATCTGTTGGATAAACAACAACGGTATCTCCACTTGCAGCAGGAGAATGTGCCCAACTATACGTAAATCCTCCTTGTGCAATAAACTGAACTGAATCGCCTGCACAGATACTAATTGTATCTGGTTTGTTGAGTGTAACTGTTGGAACAGCTTTAAATTGAACTAAAATACTTGTTCCTGTGCTATCACACACATTTTGATTTGTTTCATCGCCATAACTTCCAATTACTGTATATCTAAATATTCCTGCTGAATCGGAAGAAATAGTTATTTCTTGTGTTGTTTCGCCTGTATTCCATCTGAAATTTGTTGCTCCAGTTGCACGAAGTGTAATCTGTTCGCCTACACAAACTAACGTATCAGAAGCTGTAATTTTAGTGAGTGAGCTACGATTAAAAGTAACCGTAATCAAACTTTCTGCGCCACAACGACCACCACCAAGCGTATCATAAACACCAACTCGGTAAGTTTGAGGTTCGTAATTGATGTTAGTAGAATCTTGTTTGAAAACATACATAGAAGTAGAATCAATAATTTCTCCTGTGTTTTCATTGACCCATTCATAAATGTAACGAGGCTCATGGGAAGGTAAAAAAGCATTTATTTCTACCGAATCATTCTCACAAATAACTAAACTTTCTGGAATATCAATTTCTGGAACAGGAACAACTCTAAATTTGATTGTATCTGCACTTGCACCACACAAATTAGGTGTAGAGAAAACTCCATTTACAATAAAGGTATAAAAACCTGCTTCGGTTGGTGTAACTTCAATGGTTTGAGTAGTTGCGGCATTACTCCATTGATAGGAATCTGCTCCGACGGCTGAAAGTGTTTGTGTTTGTCCTAAACAGAGTGTTTTGACGAAATTAGAATCAATCTGAACGCCTGATTTTCTATCAAAACGAACATTAATAGTATCTAAAATACTACAATTTCCACCTCCTGTTAGATTAGGGTCAGTTACTTTTACTTCAAAACGATTAGAAATAAAATTATCTACCACAGACTGTTTGATAGCAATTTTTGAGTTGGTAGAAACTACTTGATTGCTCTCAATTACTCGCCATTGATACGTAAAATTATTGTTGTGTTCTGGACGGAAAGCATCTAAAACTAAAGAATCTCCTTCACAAAGACGAAGGGTATCACTTGCTGTTGATGCTGTTATTCCTAAATCAATATTCGGACGAACAAATACTTCAACCGATTGTGTATAAGAACAATTTGCGCTTGTTGTTGTGTCGGTTACAGTAGCTGTATAAATTCCACTTACATTGACAATGGCTACTTTATTTGAGTCAGAAACAGAAACAATTCCGTTTCCAAACCAATTAATTAGCATTCCTCTTACATTACTTCTTTCAATTTTTAATGTATCAAAAGTAGAACAATTTAGATTTTCAGCTCCAGTAATTACAAAATTAGGAGTAGGTGCAAAATCAATACGAATGGTATCACTAATCTGACATCCTCTTGGGTCTTGAACGACAACACTATATGTATTTTCGGCTGTTACATCTAATACAGAATCTTCTCCAATTATTGTATTTTCTCCTGCTACATACCATTTATACGTTGTTCCTACAAGGTGTGATAAATCACTGCCAATAAGTCGGTAAGGCAAATCAGATGGGTCGCAAATCGTTTTGTCTTCACCTAAATCAACCACAACATCATCATCAAAATTAAAGACTTTTACTCGGTTACTTACAGAAGAACAACCTGTAATAGCATTTTCTAAACGAATAAAATACGTTCCAGTATCCAATGCAAAGAGGGTATCGTTTCCATTTCCTACTGAAATTACAGAACCATCGGTATCTAATTTTTTCCAATCATAAATAAAATCACCTGTTGGTGCAACAAGTAAAGCTGTATCGGTTTTACATTTGTATCTATCTACTCCCAAATCTACAACTGGCAAAGGATTGACGATAACGGTCATGAATCGGCTTGTATCTGGACAATTATTTGTTTCTCCGATGACCCAAACTCTATCGCCATTTTGGAAAGTGCCTACGGCGGGTTCGTATTCATTAGGGACTGCACCTACTGGCATAGGCAAACCATTTTTATAAAAAACATAGTTGGTTGCTCCTGTTGCTACGAATTTTGTTGTTTCATTGACACAAATTACGGTATCAGGAGAAGAAATGAGTACTTCGGGTTTTGGTGTAACGGTTACTTCTGCTGTAACTGTGGTGGGAAGAGGCGAAAGGCTGCATAAGGTATCTCTAAGTGCAAGTACTTCAAAAGTCCCTCCTCTTGATTGTACGACGTAATCAAATGGTCCTTGTGTTGTTGGCGTTCCCACAAAAACTTCTCTTACCGTAGGTGTACCTATTGTCGGAATTTCTCTATAAGTGAGTTTTAATGGGAATGCACCACTCAATCTGAAAGTAACTGGAGTTTGATTCCCATCACAAATATTTGTACTTCCTGTCAGAGAAATGCCCAAAGGAGGTAAGAATACGACGACAATTTCGGCTTCAACATCACAATTTGTGAGTGTGTTGGTTAGTTTGGCTATATAGTTTTTGACTATTCTTTGATTTGGCTGGAAAGCATTTACATTCAAGATAGATAAATTTCCAACTGATGTTCGTGTTACTCCATTTACTTCAAACCATTCTACACTTGTAACACTTTGTAAGATTACAGGAATAGGAATTTCTAAATCTCTAGCACCTTGGGCTGCACAAAAGAATAGAGAATCAGGTGTCGCTACTGTTCCTACTTCTCTAATTTGAGCTGATTGGTTGCCAAAAAATATGACTTCTACACTATCTTTTATTTTACAAGAAGGAAAAAGGCCATTTCCAATATCTACTAGCGTAACTTCATAAAGTGTTGTATCTGAGAAGTTATTTGCTACTATATCTATATTTGTTCCTAAATCAATGATATTACTTGGGTCTGTAATATCTTTCCATTGATAGCCTACAATAGCTGTGCTTTCATCATATCCTCCAAAAATAGTTTGTTCGCCTTGTGCATCACAGAAAAATAATTTTCCTTCACTTACTACTGAGTCAGCATATTGAATGGCAGCAGAGGGAAAGAAATTGACTTGTATAATATCGGTATCGGTACACGTTTCTTGAGTGGTTTCGACTCTTATATTTAATGTTTCTGAAAAATTATCTACCAATAAAGAATTAGACGTACTATCTAAGATTTCATTTGTGTCATCATTGTACCAATATACTTTTGTTCGGTCGGGATTATTTAAGCTATCTAGATACAAAAGTTGCACTCCATCTCCATCACAAAAATTTAATATGGTAGGTGCAAGTATATCATCATAATAAATATCAGCAATAGGTTGTGGTCTGAAAAAGACAGTTACGTGAGCTGTATCATTACAAAAAGCAGGCGTATTTATATTAGTAATAATGACAGTATAATACGTAGAGTCAGAAAAATTATCTGCTATAATAGTAGGAGCTGTCGAAAAAGGAGTAGCAGGAAGCGTTTGTAAGGAATCATCTCTTTGAAACCATTCATAGGTTACGTTAGCAGGGTTTGCAGGATTGAAAGCTGATAGAGTTTGCGCTCCTTCTGGGTCGCATAAGATAAGTGTATCTCCAGAAACGACAGTTCCATTATTTGAGATATCAACCAAAACACCAGCAGCAAAACTAACTACTATCTCATCGGTTTGAGGACAAGAAATTGTTTGATTCGGTCGCAATGCCTCTACTTCATAACGAGTAGTAGCCGAAAATTCATTAACAATCAATTCATTACTTGTTTCAGAGGGTAGAAGTACACCATCTTTATACCATTTATATTCTACATCAGCAGGTAGAGGGTTTAAGGAAGCCGAAATGGTTTGCTCTCCTTCACTATTACAAAAGTCAAGAAAATCAGGTGTTGTGTCATCAAAAGCAATATTTACATCGTGGGTAGGTTCAAAAATAACCGTAATCTCATCGAAAGCACTTCCTTCGTCTAAAGAACTGCATTGACTCGCTGCATTAGTAACTTCTAATTCATAAACAGTAGTTGCAGAAAAATTATTTACCACTAAATCTGGTGTAGTAGCTATTACGGTTGGATTTCCTGCAATTCTCCATTTGTAGGTATTACCCGCTGTGTGGGCTGCATTAAAACCACTAATTGTCTGTTGTCCTAAGCTATCACACAAACGTATTTCATCTGTCGGAACTCCATTATAAGTAATATCAGCAAAAGCAGGAGGGCTAAAAATAACTTCTGTTACATCTACTTTTACACACCCTTCTGCATTTTCGGTAGTAAGTTCATAACTTCCAGAAGTACTGACTGTAAAGTCTTGACTTACACTAAGTATAGTAGGATTTGGAATAAGTCGCCATTCATACCGAATAAATCCATCGGGAGCTTCTAGGGTTCTTTCTGTTGTTGTTCCATCACAATAAGCAACATCATTACCCACATCTACGACTGTTTCTAGGCTGCTTCCTGCTAGGTAGCCGTAGGATTCGAAATTTCCATATCCATACACATAGGCAATAAAACCATCATTGGCTGAGTCTGAATTGGTAAGTGTGTAAGTACCTGGAGTTACGTTTCTACGTGCATACGACATATCAGACCCTGCAATAGCAGTAAAAGTCATAGGAGTACCAGCCAAACGAATATTTGCTGTATTGGTAGTTTTGGTAACAACATCAATATGATATGTATTTATATTTCCTGTTGCAAGTGCCTCTAAATTTATATTTTTTAAGGTCTGTTGATTGGGAGAAAGAATAATAAAATAGGGATCGGCATCTTCTAGGTTCTGAGGTGGATTGGATGGATTATTCCTTTGGTCAGAGATAGTAAATTGCCCTACCATAATCGGTTCGGTAGAGGTAATAGAACGAGGAGTGTTATTCCCCTGTGTACTAAATGTATGAAACTCTCCTGCATTAAGAGTAACAGGCGCAGGCTCTCCACTAATCGTTACTACTGTTCCGTCAGTACGGGCTATAATCCTAAAATAATCATAATCACGAATGACAGCAGGTTCATTTTTTACAGAAGGAATAGTCACAAAATCTCTTCCCCACGTATTCACAGAAGGGAGTTGCTCATAAGCATGGTCTGAAGAACTTCCATCTATATTTACACGTACATTTCCTGAAAAAACGGCTATTGGTTTGTCAGAATTAATATAACTTCCTGTAAGGTCATTATTTATTCCATTATTTCCAGAAGAACGTACCAAATAGGTTTGTCCTCTTTGAAGGTTTATATTAATAGGAATACCTGCTTGGCTTCCTGTTGAAGTATTCCTAGAAGGAATAATAGTAACTACTGTATTATCTTCTGTTGCTACTACCAAAAAAACACTACTCGCTGCGTTGGGTGTGTAAGACATAGTGTAATATTCTGTACCTAAGGCAGTAAGAGGAAATATAAGTGTTGCGTCTGCTGAAAATTGTTTTCTGTTCAGAGCATACAAACTGACTGTTTCGGTAGTAGTTACAAAAACCCCTCTAGCTTGAGGAGTTTGAGGGTCATCTATAATAACATCATTGGGACTTAGTTCTATTAATTGAGAGCCATTCGCAGCTACATTAATATTAGCTTCAAAATTAGTACCTCCTCCAGAGTTTACAGTTCCAGTAGAAGCAAAACGAGAAGTTACATAAAGTCTAGTATTAACTCCTCCATTACCTGCATGATCCATAAAACCCACCCAAAACTCTTTTCCTTCAGAAGTACGTACACAAGGGTCTTGAGCAAGGAGAGAAAACGAATGGATAAAAAATAACGTAAAAAGTAAAATTAAAAATAGCTGCTTCATATTGGTTGGTTGAAATTGTAGCGAGTAAATTTTATTAAGGATATATTAAAGTTATATTAATGATATATTATAAGGGTATACCAATTTTATTCCTAAAAAGTACAAATAGTTTATATAATTAGAACGGTGGGATAAATACAAAATTTTCTATTAGGGAATTTTATCTAATCCAATATTTATACTGTTAATAGTTGGTATGTAGTTACAAATATACTTAATATCTTGTTAATTATGATATATCGTAGAATCATAAAGGTATGCAAAACGAGCAGCACAAAGAAGTAGGATAGAATTAGTTAAGAAATTTTGAAGAATTCTTAATGAAGTTTATCAATTTCATAAAAAATTAGTATTTTGTTAGAAATAAACACACAAACACGCTTCTAATTATTTTAAAATTATGATACAAGAAATTGCAGCACACGAAATATTACAACTTATTATTCGAAAAAAACCAAGTTGGAGATGGAAAAAACAATGTGTTTATACCGACGGTATAAATAAAACTTTTATCAGACTTACTTTTTTTGATGAGAATAAAACTCAGGTTGGACACACTTGTTTTCAATTAGAAACAGGAATAGTACAGTGTAGTTCTATTACAAATGAATGTTCGCCCACGACATTAATAGATTTTTTGTTAGAAATGTTAGAGAAAACAAATAAAAAATATCTAAATTGATTACCTATCACAACTTTCAATCAAAACTGTACGTGTTGAAAGAAAATGCACTTATACCACAAACTACTACTATGTTTTCTAAAAATCCAAACAAAAAATCTTTTTTATCTTTTGACTTTTATGCACAGGCTCTTTTTGCAGGAGTAGCCGTTGCCCTTGCTATTTTATCTATTTTTGATTCTCTTTATATGGCTTTTGGTTTGTGGCTAGTTGTCCCTGTTACACTTTATAACTCTGTTGGACTTCTTATTCATATTTTTAAAGGCAGTTATTCCAAAAATGTTGCCATTTTCAGAATTATTCATGCTATTTTAGGTTTTCTATCTATTGCTGGAATAATTCTTTTTGTAAAAGATAACCTAATAGGAGAAGGAATTGAATTTTATGTTATTTCAGCTATTCCTTTTGTTTTTTTGGTAGCTTATTTTCTTATCACTTGGCAAGATTGGAAAGCAATGAAAGAAATTCAAAACTCCTCAAAAATATAAATTATTGTACCCTTATGAAAGACTCAACACCAAATCCCAACAAAGATAAGTTCTTGACGATTGATTTTTATATTCAATGTTTTTTCTTTGGATTGCTACTTATTTTTGGGGGGCTATCATTTGTGAGTGGTTACTTTATGTTCTTAGGTCTTTTTAGTTTGATTCCTATTATGTTTTATAATTCTATTGGACTTACTTATCATATTTTTAAAGGAAGTTATTCGAAAGAAGTAGAAGTATATCGCAAAATACATGCTATTAGTGCAATTATTTATCTAGGGGTTTGGATACTTGTATTTTATGTTTTGGACAATCCTGCCAATGAAAATGAACTTACTTTTATTATTTTTTGGGGCATTCCTCCTTTATTTTTAGCTGCTTATTTTTTCATTACTTGGCAAGATTGGAAAACTATGAAAAATTTGAATAATTGATTTTAAAATCATTTTTTTTCTAGCTCTTTATCCAATTTCTCTAAAAAATCATTCGCATTTTCTAAGTGATTTTGCAGTGTTTCTTTTTTCATTTTATCCAACATACTGACCATCATTCGCATTCTATGATTAGTTGCAAAGACTTCTTTGTGTGAATGAATAAAATTCCAATAAAGTCCATTCCAAATCTCTGTCCAGTTGTTTTCTTTTGCAGTAGTTTTTGAATAATCACTCATTTTCAAAACATAATTCGAACCCGAAATATAGGGCTTTGTCGTAATCAATCCTCCATCGGCATATTGTGTCATTCCATAGGTATTTCCGACCATTACCCAGTCATACGCATCTATGAATAATTCCATAAACCACCTATAAACAGCATCAGGAGAAAACTCACACAACAACATAAAATTACCCAAAATCATAAGCCTTTCGATATGATGACAATAACCATATTTCAATACTTTTTTAATCGTTTCATCAATCGGAATTATTCCTGTTGTGCCTTCATAAAATGATTTTGGAATTTCTCTTTTAAAATCAAAAAAATTGTTTGTACGCTCAAAAACGCTTTCTTTTTCATAAACTCCTCGCATAAACTCTCGCCAACCAATAATCTGTCTTATGAAACCTTCTAGTGAATTAATAGGGATTTCTTGAGCCGTTCCTTCGCTTTGAGATGCAAAACTTATTGCCTTTTCTATAATTTGTTTTGGTATAAGAAGTCCAATATTCAAAGCAGGAGTAAGCACAGAATGAAAAATAATTCGCTCTTTTGTAGAAATTGCATCTTCATAATCTCCAAATAAATGAAAGCGTTCTTTTAAAAATGTATCTAAAACTTGCTCGGCTTCCTCATGTGTCGTTGGATAATTGAATTCTTCCAAAAATCCATAATTATCTCCAAATTCAGATTCAATCGTCGGTTTATATTTTTTTACAAAACTGTTCTCCTCAAAAACAGGAAATTTTGGTATTTGCAATTTATTTTTTTCTGATTTACCTTTCGTTGGTTTGGGTAATGACTTTCTATTTTCATCGTCAAAACTCCATTTTCCTCCTTTTGGCGAACCGTCTGAATTCATCAAAATATCTAATCGTTTTCTTTGTTTTTGGTAGAAAGTTGCCATTAAATAACTACCTAGCTTTGTTTTTTGAAGTATTTTATCTAATTCTTCTTTTGAGGTCAGAAAAAGAGGTGTTTGATACTGAATTAATTTAATATTGAATTTTTCTGAAAAACGTGTTAGCCTTCTTTCTACTAAATAATCCGTTGTATCTACATAATGAATTTCTATAATTTTTTCCTCGTTTAATAATTCGAATACAGTTTCTAATTTTCCATACTTTGAATGTTCTAAATACGAAACTTCATAGCCTTTTTTTTCTAAAAAACTCTGATAATAGTGCATAGAAGCACGATGCAGCAGTAATTTTTGTTTGTGAAAAGGATATTGGCCAAAATACAAATCATCTTCTATCAAAAAAACAGAACGTTTTTCATTATTATTTTCATTGAGTAAAAGAAGATTTTCTTTGAAAAGTTGATGAGGAAAAATAAGGTTGATAGATTTCATTTTTTTGCTTTATGTTTTTTTAATTCAGAATGACCTTTGCAACAGAATAACTAAAGAGTTTGTTTTTACGTTACTAATTCAGAAACTCAAATATGAACATATAAACAAGTGTTCTTACTAAAAACCCTAAGAGTCTTCGAAGACCCTTAGGGTTTAAATGAAATTAAGGGGAAAAATAAACAATAAATTATGGAAGCTAAAGAATCTAAATTATCTAATAAATTATCTAATTCGGAAGAAAAAACATTACAAATCGACGTAGAAACACTAGAACGAGCAGCTTTTATCTTAAAAACGGTGGCTCATCCTGTTCGGTTAGCAATTTTGAAATTATTAGAAAAACAAGAGCGTTTATCAGTCAATCAAATTTGTGAAGGCTTGGAAGTCGAACAATCGCTTACTTCGCACCACCTTTCAAATATGAAATTAAAAGGAATTTTGTCTTCCAAAAAAGAAGGAAAAAACGTTTATTATTCGCTTAGAGAACGAAATATTCTCAACCTTTTTAAGTGTTTGGAAGGGTGTGAGTGTGTTATGTTTTAAGTAGTAAGTCAAGCAAAATTATTTCAGAAAAAGTGTACTTTTATGCCTCTGTATTTTTCTGTGAACTCTGTATTTTAAAAAAACAAGTACTTATATTTAGTATCATCTGACTCAAAAAAACACAAAAGCAATAAAAAACAATGTATTAATTTCTCAATTCACTTTACATTTTAGATTCTTCAACTCTTTTTGCATAATAATTGCAGACTAAGAATATAGTTGATAGATGGCTTTTTAGCTTATTTTTGACTGTTTTAAAAATATATGAAATTTAGCATTGATGTCGCTTAAACACGTTATAGTATAATTGTTATAGTATAATTATCAAATAGTTTAGCTGATATTTCAATTTATACCATTGCTCGTTATTCATCTCTAGATTTATTTCAGTTGTATGTAACAACTTTATTCACTCTTATTCAAGAATTTTAAAATTAAATTATTTATGAAAAAATTGCTTTCTTTATTTCGCCTAAGCATTTTTTGTGGTTTATGTTTTTTTATGACTGCACAAGCCAACGCCCAGCTCTCAACAAGTTGGTGGAACTCTTTAGATAAAAACTGGAAAAATGTTTTTATGACCAAATTTGGCGTAAGTGCTTCTCCTTCGGCAGCCGAATTGAGTAAAATTTATGCAGCAGAAAAACTAGATTGTAAAGATAGTGGACTAAGTACTTTAGAACCATTAACAAACCTAAAAAACTTAAAAATTCTTTGGTGTGATGGCAATGTAGGAATTTCTTCTTTAGATCCATTGAGAAATATCACAGGGCTTAAAGAATTAGATTGCTCAGGAACAGGGGTAAGCGATTTAGAACCTTTGCGTTCGATGACAGGACTGAGCCGTTTGGATTGTTATGACACTCGTATTTCTAATCTTGCTCCTCTTAGTGGAATGCGTAAACTTAGAGTTTTAGATTTTTCGAATACGCCCGTTAGCAATATTTTCCCATTAAAATATATCAAATCGTTAGAAGTGCTGTATATGGCTCGTACAAAAGTGGCTAGTCTTGCACCTCTAAAAGACCTTACTAATTTGGGAGAACTTACTTTTTCAGAAACAAAAGTTTCTAGCCTTGCTCCTCTTTCTAATCTTTTGAAGCTCAGAGAAGTAGTTTTTGCAAAAACAGAAGTTTCAGACCTTTCTCCACTTAGCAAAGCAAGTACACTCTCTATTGTCTATTGTGAAGATACAAAAGTAACGGAAGCTGCTGCAAATGCGTTACAAAAAAAGCAACCTGATTGTACTGTATTTTTCTAAGAAATAGAATTCGATAAGTTCAATTTATGACACAAAAAAGCCTTTATTCTTGAATGAATAAAGGCTTTTTTTCTTTAGGAATGGGTTTTCTAATCCCTAATTCTAATCTTCATTTTCCAAAAACTACCCTTTATATTCATATTCACTCAAATCTGTTCCTAAAAATTTTACTACAACAGATGCTTTTTGAGTTTCGAAACAAGCTTGAATGGCTTTTTCTAGGCTGGGCATCACTTCACTCAATTCTCCAAAAATATGCGTACTGATGCCATTTACTTTTAATTGTAGGTTTTTGTTTTCTGAAAGTAATTTGATAAATGCTTTTACGGCTGGTTTATAATTTTCTATAAGTGGATAAACACTGACTTCGACGGAAACTGTCATTTTTTGAGTAATTTAGAGTGAGAAAATGTACCGTACCTTTTAAGGTGCGAAAAAATAGTAATTACAAAAATGGAAAATATCTGTCAATACTTTCTTAATTCTGCTCAAAAATTTCCCAACAGAGTAGCTATTGTTCATAAAAATCAAGCTATAACTTTTAAAGAATTAGAAGAAAGGGTAAAAATAACAACGCTTTATTTTTGTAAAATGAGAATAAAAGAAGGGTCTAGAGTTTTGGTTTTTGTTCCGATGAGTATTGATTTGTATGTCAATGTACTTGCTCTTTTTTATATGGGTGCAACGGCTGTTTTTTTAGACCAATTCTTAGTTTGACTTTACTATTTTATCTCCATCAAGCTACTGCTTGTGTCACTAAATCAGTAAGGTATCTTATTTTGTGCTTA
>PFKD01000237.1 GCA_002784125.1 Flexibacter sp. CG_4_10_14_3_um_filter_32_15 | reverse complement strand
AGGAAATGTGGATACAAAAAATGACATTAACGAAAACAGTATAGAATCTATCAAATTAATGCCTTCTTTCCCAAATCCTTTCAATATTCAAACAACAATTAGCTTTGAATTGAAAAACTCTACTCCTGCCGTTCTTACTATCTATGATGCAGTAGGTCGTGTAGTTGAAACAGTTGATTTGTCTTCTTACGGAATCGGAACACACCAATACGTATGGAATGTAAATCAAAACAGAGTAAAAAATGGTCTTTATATCGCTGAAATCCGTAACGGAAATGAGCGTGTAACTCAAACAATGGTTTATTCAAAATAAACTTGAAATAAAATTGAGTTTTTATAAATTGAAAAACAGAAAGTCAAAAGGCTTTCTGTTTTTTTGTTTTGAGTTTATTTTTATCAAAATTGTATTTGTAGGTCAAACGGCTTGCCTTTGACTGTATTGTTGTTTTATATTTGATTTGAAAAAATACTATATTCTTGTCAAAGGCAAGTCTTTAACCTACCAGTTTCAAAATCATACATTATTTTTTATAAATAATACTCTGATAAATTTAGTTTGAATAGATACACTTTTGTACTTTTGTGAAATATACGTGTATTGATACACAAAAATTTCAAATTCATTTTTAATCTATTTCAAAATGACTTCATACAAAAAAAACGATAAAGAATTTTTACAAAATATGGTTGCTCAAGTCCGTAGGGATATTGTCAGAATGGTTCATCAAGTAAATTCTGGACACCCAGGGGGATCTTTGGGTTGTGCTGAATTATTTGTTGCGCTTTATTTTGAGATTATGGAACACAATCCATCTTTTGATATGGACGGAAAAAATGAAGATTTATTTTTCTTATCGAATGGGCATATTTCGCCAGTTTGGTATAGTGTTTTGGCTCGTAGTGGTTATTTTGATGTAAATGATTTGGCTACTTTTCGTAAAATAAATTCTCGTTTGCAAGGACACCCAGCAACAGAAGAAGGATTAGAAGGAATTCGTATTGCATCTGGTTCACTTGGACAAGGACTTTCTGTGGCGATTGGTGCAGCTCTTTCTAAAAAAATGAACAAAGACAATAAAACCATTTTTGTTTTGATGGGAGATGGCGAACAGCAAGAAGGACAAGTTTGGGAAGCAGCTATCTTTGCAGCACACCAAAAAGTAGATAATTTGATTGCTATCATTGATGCAAACGGAAGACAAATCGATGGAGATGTAAAAGATGTAATGAACTTAGGCGACCTTAAAGGGGTAGAAGAAAAATATAAAGCCTTTGGGTGGAATGTTTTGACGTGTCAGAATGGAAATGATTTTGATAAATTAATTCCAATAATCAGACAAGCAAAAGACCTTACAGGAAACGAAAAACCAACCATGATTTTGATGAAAACTGAAATGGGACATGGTGTAGATTATATGATGGGAACGCATAAATGGCACGGAGTTGCTCCAAATGATGAACAATTAGAAGTTGCTTTAGCACAAAATGAATCTACTTACAGCGACTACTAGTAATCAGTTACCAGTTAATGCAAAATTCCCTAAAACTCTTTTGAGGCTTAGGGAATTTAACCACCTGAACAGGTGGGGTTGCTGACTCTTTGTACGGCTAAAGCTATTTTGATAGAAAGGAAATAAACTGTTTGTTTTTTTTTGTAAAACAAAAAACTCAAGGCACAAGCCTTATAACTAGAAAAAAATTACTTTACTTTTCCCAACACTAATTCTTCATCATTAGGAACTTTATATTCTTTACATTTTTGTTTCATGGTATTGTATTCTTGAATAGAAATATCTTCCCAAAGTTGAGAACCAAATAAATTATTCAAATAACGTTCATCTATATTTTTTGCAAAAAATGCTTTTACTTCATAATAAGAGCTATAAAGCGTATCTTGAATAAGTGTATCAAAAGTTTGTGTTTGTATAAACTGTTTTTCTAAATAATGCATATAAATTGTGTCTTCACAAAAGATAATATGTTTAGGCTCTTGGTCTTTTTTACCCTTCCATTCTATTTCATCTTCTTTTAGATTTACTTGGTACTTAAAACTATGAGTTTTGCCATAATTATGTTTTGTAATCAACCCTATGTGAGTAGTTTCTTTATTTGTTTTTTCTATCTCTACGTATTTTCCATTATCTAATGTTATATTTTCTATTTGGATACTCTCTTCAGAACGCTGTTCGCAACTCATCAAAAATACAGTAACCATTATTAAGACTATACTAATTTTCATTTTGTAGAGGTTTTGATTTTTTTACAGAAAACAAATTTAATAAAAAATAGCCTTAGAATTACTTTTTCTGTACTGCTAAGGCTGTTTTGATAGAAAGGAAAGAAAATTGAAATCTGTAAAATCTATGGCTGGTAGCCGAAAGCGTGACGCTTAAATACATTGGTAGATTCTTAGTGAGACACTAAGAACAGATGGGATCTTATTATTTCGAATCAAAGCTATTATAAAGCATTTAATTTGTGTAAAAATGTAGATGAAAAAGATACACCTTATTTGGCTTTATCTATTGAATTAGAAATACATCTACTCACTCAAGACGAAAAACTAGCTGCACACTTAAAACAAGAAGGTTTCGATAAAGTGATTTCTTTGACAGATTTTTTGAGTGAAATATAAAAACAAATAAAAGAAATTCAATTTGATATTTAAAAGTACCACATTCAAAAAACTTGTAATTTCAATCTTTTTAAGTCATTTTTACGTTATATGTTATATAGCATTTAAAATCACATCAACTAAAATACTATGATAGCAATAGAAAATCAAATCCGTAATTTAATTTATGAACTCTCTTATTACCAAAAAGCCGATTTATTGCGTTTTTTGGAAAGTATGCTTTATGTTCCTGCAAAAACAAATGATTTACTTCAATTTGCAGGTGCGATTGACTTAGAAGATGTCGAACAAATGGAAAGAGTTATTGAAGAAGGAAATAAAATAGACGAAGATGAATGGTAAATTTTTATTAGATACAAATATCTTAATAGCTCTTTTTAAACACGAAAAGGCTATAATTGAAAAGTTAAGCGAACAAGATAATATTTGTTATACTTCTTTTATTACGATAGGAGAACTATATTATGGAGCATTTAACTCTTTCAAAATTGAAGAGAATTTACTGCAATTATCAAAATTACGACAAGTAATTCCTATCTTAAAATCTTCTGATACAACAAGTATGCTGTATGGAAAAATTAAGACTGGATTAAAACAAAAAGGTAAACCAATTCCAGAAAATGATATTTGGATAGCTGCTCTAGCAAAAGAACACGATTTAATTTTGGTAACTAGAGATAAGCATTTTGAAGAAATAGAAGACCTTAAAGTAGAGAAATGGTAAAACCAAAAAATTCCCTCAAAAGCAAAAAACTTTCAAGGGAATTTTTAGTATAAAAAAGAAGCAAAATTTACTTTGGTGCTTTTTTAATTTCTGGAAGTCCGTACTTAGCAATTATTTCGTTTGCTCTTGCTAGTTTTTCAGGAAATAGCGTTTGACCTTTAAATCGTTCTAACTTTTTGTCAATAACAATTATAGGAATTTTTGAATTGTTTAATTCTTCTATTTTTTTCATAGTGTTCATAGTATTTATTATTTTTTAGTAATTAAAAATGCTTCATAATCTTCGCCAACTTCAAACTCTCTCCAATCTCCCTCTTGAGTCAAACCAAAAACAAAAAAATCTGCTGTTATTTCTGCTAGATTATTTGTAATTCCCATTCTGTAAAGTCTAGTTCTGACATTTGTACTTCCTGTTGCTAAAATATAAGCATTTGGATATTTTTCAATGAATGCGTAAACTGTTGAAGCTACTGTTGCTAAAACTTTCAAACTATCTCCATTGTTTGTAACTGAAAGATCATTTATAGAATTTGTCGTTTCGTCATAGTCGCCAAATCCTAAATTATAAACGTTTGGAGTAGTAGTTTCTGTATATTCAATCCTTTTCTTAATCCTACCGTTTTTCCCTTCACTTATAAATTCGTAAATTGCAAATTCAACATCTGCTTTATACAAGTATTTCGGTTTGTTCATTCGTTTAGTTTTATTTAATTACACAAATATAAGAGATTAGTAACAAAGTACGGAGATTCTAAACAAAACTTTAGGGTAAACGCACGAAACTTTTTATACTGCTTTCAGTATGTTTAAACA
>PFKD01000292.1 GCA_002784125.1 Flexibacter sp. CG_4_10_14_3_um_filter_32_15 | reverse complement strand
ATCAACTCGTTCTGTTTTTATTTTCATGCAGCAAGTTTACCAATTTTATTTTTATTTTTTACTTTCAGCGAAACGTGAATATGAAAGGAGAAAAATACATTATGTCTTCGGGCAGACTTTTACGATTAGATAATTCACTTCGTTTTATCAAAATTGATGAAGAGGGAAATGAAACAGCAAAAAAAGATTTTCCAATCCATAATTTGAGTAACCTCTATATTTTCAGCAATAATATGGAAGCCAATAACAACGTGTATATGTTTTTGAATCGGCATGGTGTGGGTGTTCATTTTTTTGATTATTACCAAAATTATGCAGGTTCGTTTGTTCCTAAAGAGCAGTTACTTTCTGGACAGGCTCATGTTATGCAAGCCAAAACATTTATTGATAAAAAAAAACGATTGTATTTGGCACAACAATTTGTAATTGGAGCAATTCAGAATATGCGTATTGTTTTGAAATATTATCAAAATAAAGATAAAAATTTTGATACCTGTTTCATCGAAAAATTAGAATATTATTTAGAGCAAATTCCGATGTCGACGAATATTCAAATGCTGATGGGTTTGGAGGGTAATGCCAGAATTATTTATTATTCTGCTTTTGATAGTATTCTAACAAATTTTAAATTTGAGAAAAGAAGCAAACAACCTCCTCATAATGAACTCAATGCCTTAATTTCTTTTGGAAATATGATGCTTTATACGGCGTGTATGAATGCTATTTTTCAGACTACTTTGGATAGTACGATTAGTTTTTTACATTCTCCAGGGGCTAGGCGTTATTCTTTGGCGTTGGATTTGGCTGAAATTTTCAAACCTTTTATTGTAGATAGATTAATTTTTAGTTTGGTTAATACGAAGCAAATTCAGTCTAAGCACTTCAAAAAACAAGATAATGTTTGTCATTTGAATGAAAAAGGGCGAGATATTTTCGTGAAGGAATTTCAAAAAAGTATGCAAACAACTTTTAAACATCGCAGTTTGAAGCGAAATGTAAGCAAACGTCATTTATTGGTTTTGGAGTGTTATAAACTGACAGGCTATATTATGGAAATGAAAACTGAATACAGACCGTTTAAAGCTCGTTGGTAGAATTTTGGGAATTAGGAAGTGGGAGATGGGAAATTACTTTTTTGTAAACTTAAATTATAAAAATTATGTATGTAATTTTGATGTATGACATGGATTCGAAACGGGTAGGCAAGATGCTCAAACTTTGTCGGCAGTATCTGAACTGGATTCAGAATTCTGTTTTTGAAGGAGAAATAAGTGCACCTAAATTGAAAGAACTTTTTGCAAAGATGAAGACGATTATGAATGAAGATTACGACAGTGTAATTATTTTCAAATATCGTCAGAAAATTGAAATAAGCAGGGAGGTAATTGGAGTAGAGCGTAATCCTTTAGATGATTTTATCTAAAAAGTCTGGATTTTTTAGTCTTTTAAAAAGCTTCATTTTGAGCAATAGAAGGCTATTGTGTCGTTTAGGTCTTCAAGAAATGTTCTTTGACGTACTAAAAAAAACAAAAACCAACCTAAACTATTGATTATCAATTATTTAATTATGTCGTCGTACTCTAGGATTTTTCTTATTACTAGATGATGACGACAAAATCGTCAATTTTTTAAAATAAAAAGTAGTTTTTTGTTGCAGAAATCAACTTTTTTAATCAAATTACAACGGAATTAATCGTATCCATTGTGGAATTGAAACTTGTTTTGACGAGCTTCTCTTTCTCTTGACATTGCAGAATTAATCGTATCCATTGTGGAATTGAAACTTTTCTACAAAACTAGCTTTTAGCCTTTGCCTTTCTAATTAATCGTATCCATTGTGGAATTGAAACTTTCGCTCATATATAGTAGGATAACGGTGGTTGTTTAATTAATCGTATCCATTGTGGAATTGAAACCTTGACATTGCAGTTGCGTGGTCTGCTTGAAGTTTGAATTAATCGTATCCATTGTGGAATTGAAACGTCGGCTATCGCTTATATATAAGCTGGGCTGGGCACAATTAATCGTATCCATTGTGGAATTGAAACACAGATACTTTTGCAAATCTATTGAAGGTTAAGTTTAATTAATCGTATCCATTGTGGAATTGAAACAAAAGTTGTAGAAGGAAATTTCCACGACGAACTTATAATTAATCGTATCCATTGTGGAATTGAAACCAAAATATTTTCTTTTTACTTGGTACTCTATTGTCCAAATTAATCGTATCCATTGTGGAATTGAAACTTGACTTCTGTCTTTTCCTTTTTCGCCTTTTTAATTAATTAATCGTATCCATTGTGGAATTGAAACGCAGAACAAAGAGCTGCATATTGACACGATAACATTAATTAATCGTATCCATTGTGGAATTGAAACTCGTGCAACCCAGCAGGAGCAGAGTAGCGAGTTGCTGAATTAATCGTATCCATTGTGGAATTGAAACAGGCAAGTATGGCAAAGCTTAGCCGACGAAAGACCCAATTAATCGTATCCATTGTGGAATTGAAACTCTCTTAATGCCTTTGTTTTTTGCTTTATTTGTTCGAATTAATCGTATCCATTGTGGAATTGAAACAGACTATTTTTTGCAATTAGCAATAATTCAAAGTGGAATTAATCGTATCCATTGTGGAATTGAAACTTGAAACCTTTTTTGTAGGAATCAATGTCTATGAAAAATTAATCGTATCCATTGTGGAATTGAAACCTTTTTACGGTATTGTACGACTGAATAAGACCGCTCAAAATTAATCGTATCCATTGTGGAATTGAAACTTTAATGCAAATTGCAGACCTCCATTTTGATATTCCAATTAATCGTATCCATTGTGGAATTGAAACAAGGAACTATAATACTAACTAAATAAAAAAAAGCCTTAATTAATCGTATCCATTGTGGAATTGAAACAAGAGAATGTCGTTGCAAAATTAGAAGCCGAAAAGCAATTAATCGTATCCATTGTGGAATTGAAACTTGTAATCTTGCGCCAACATTATCTTGGGCTGCCAATGAATTAATCGTATCCATTGTGGAATTGAAACGAGTATGAGTGTGAAGTAAACAAAGTTAATGGGCATAATTAATCGTATCCATTGTGGAATTGAAACAGGTCTATATTATATATATAATTGTACGATTAAATAAATTAATCGTATCCATTGTGGAATTGAAACATCAATTTTGCTACAATTTAGGGTTTGATGAATGGAAATTAATCGTATCCATTGTGGAATTGAAACTAATGATTACAATTTTTTCAATAAAGATACGATATTAATTAATCGTATCCATTGTGGAATTGAAACAAAGGAAACTCAGAACCAAAAAGACCAAACCCACTTTAATTAATCGTATCCATTGTGGAATTGAAACTATTCTACATTTTCGCAAACCCATTCCCCAAGAACCAATTAATCGTATCCATTGTGGAATTGAAACGTACGATAAGAAATTGTAGGTGTTTCTTGCATTTCTTAATTAATCGTATCCATTGTGGAATTGAAACAATGAAAAAATATCTTTATTTAATCCACTATAAAAAAATTAATCGTATCCATTGTGGAATTGAAACTCGTTTAATAAAAAATTCTTTTTGAATAATAGTTGTAATTAATCGTATCCATTGTGGAATTGAAACAAGTGAGCTCGTTTGGGATGCTTTATTAGCATTAGATAATTAATCGTATCCATTGTGGAATTGAAACTTCCATTTATTTGTTTCTACGTCCTTTTTAGCTATTAATTAATCGTATCCATTGTGGAATTGAAACAACGATGCCATTTATGATTTTATCAAGAATGCTGATGAATTAATCGTATCCATTGTGGAATTGAAACAAAGACGTAAAACACCAGCAGCACGTTTAAGACAAAAATTAATCGTATCCATTGTGGAATTGAAACGCCTCTGAAATAAATTTACTGCCTTGATAAATCCAAAAATTAATCGTATCCATTGTGGAATTGAAACTTGACAAGCTCCTTATCTTGATTAATGAATTTATTAAATTAATCGTATCCATTGTGGAATTGAAACATAAATTTAATCGCATTCCACAGGCTGCACAATTAGAATTAATCGTATCCATTGTGGAATTGAAACTGCAACTCCTCTTGATATTTGTACTGCTTTATAAAAAATTAATCGTATCCATTGTGGAATTGAAACGATATAAGAGCAGGGAATTGGCAAAAAATAAGCAGTAATTAATCGTATCC
>PFKD01000316.1 GCA_002784125.1 Flexibacter sp. CG_4_10_14_3_um_filter_32_15 | reverse complement strand
TTTAGAATTACAGGAACAACTCTACCACGAGTTTCCTACCAACGTCAATTTTAAAAATGGACTGGCTATTTCGTATGAAAAATTAGGTTCTTATTTTAAAACGATAAAAGATATAGAAAAAGCTAAGAATTATTATCTAAAAGCTAGAAATCATTATGTAGAACTTACAGAGAAATTTTCAAATTATGCTGAATTTCAACGCAATCTAAACTGGGTAGAAAATCAATTAAAACAACTCCAATAAAAAAAATGTCCCAAGACTACGACAAAATCTTCAAAGAAAATATAGAACAGATTGCGCTTCCTTTGGTAGAAAAATTATTAGGTATTCGTCTTGAAAAGCTCGTCGAAATTACAGTAGATTTACAGCAGACCATCGAACGAAAACCTGACTTCATCAAAAAAGTAGTGCATAAAGATTCTAAAAAGGATTATATTTTACATATTGAGTTTCAAGTGGTTGATGAACCAAAAATGTTGCATCGTATGTTGGAATATTATGCGTTGATGTTTCGTAAACACGAGCTTACACTCAAACAAGTCGTTTTTTATATTGGAGAAGGAAAAGCAAAAATGAACACAAAAATCAATCACAATGATTTGAATTTTGAGTTTAGTCTTGTCAATGTTCAAGAGATAGCCTATACCGATTTTTTAAATTCTGATAAACCAGAAGAGGTAATTTTGGCTATTTTAGCAAATTTTCAAAATAAAAAACCAGAAATAGTCATTTCATCTATTCTGCAACGAATAATAAAACTTACCAAACCCAACTTAAAGCAACTAAAATACGTTAAACAGTTAGAAATACTATCTCTTTTAAGGGATTTACAAGAAGAAACATTAAACCAATCCAAAAATATGGCACTAATATTCCCAATCGAAAAAGATATTCGCTTTCAGCAAGGAAAACGAGAACAAGCAACTTTAGCAATTAAAGGCTTTATGGAGCAAAACGTTCCAAAAGAAAAAATAGCCGAATATTTACAAGTTCCTTTAGAATTTGTAGAAAAAGTTATTAAATCTATGAAAAAGTAAAATTTATAAAATACAAACCTTTATAGGAATTTGAACAAATCAAATTCCTATTTTTTTGATTCTAAATGTATATGATTTCAAACTTTTTCTTGTAAAACTAATTTTCTTATTGTAGATTGCTATATAACAAAGTCCTCAACGACGGCAAAGCTTCGTTGACGGTTAAAAAAACATTTTTTCACCTCATGCAAAAGACACCATTTTATGCCAAAAAAAATTCTTATCATAGACGATGAAGCTGCCATTCGTCATACGCTCCGAGATATTTTGGAGTACGAAAAGTACGAAATAGATGAAGCCAAAGACGGACAGCAAGGTCTTGATATGTTGCTTATCAATAATTATGATGTGGTTTTGTGCGACATCAAAATGCCAAAAATGGACGGCATAGAAGTATTACAAAAATCTACCGAACTAGGTAGGGAAAATGCTTTTATTATGATTTCGGCACACGGAAATATCGAAACTGCCGTCGAATGCACCAAAAAAGGAGCGTTTGATTTTATCGAAAAACCACCCGACTTAAACCGTCTTTTGGTTACGATTCGTAATGCAATGGAAAAAACCCAACTCGTTACGGAGACTAAAACACTAAAGAAAAAAGTACCCAAAACGATTGACATCATCGGAGAATCACAAGTCATTCAAGACGTAAAAGAAACTATCGAAAAAGTTGCGCCTACTGATGCTCGTGTCATGATTACAGGCCCTAATGGCTCGGGTAAAGAACTGGTAGCTAAGTGGTTACACGAAAAGAGTGAACGTTCTTCGCATCTTTTAGTAGAGGTAAACTGTGCTGCCATTCCTTCCGAACTTATCGAAAGTGAGCTTTTCGGACATGAAAAAGGTTCTTTTACTTCGGCTATCAAACAGCGTTTGGGAAAATTTGAATTAGCAGATAAAGGAACTTTATTTTTGGATGAAATTGGAGATATGAGTCTTTCGGCACAAGCAAAAGTTTTACGTGCTTTGCAAGAACACAAAATTACTCGTGTGGGTGGCGATAAAGAAATCAAAGTTGATGTTCGTGTAGTGGCTGCAACCAATAAAAACCTAAAGGAAGAAATCAAAAACGGAAACTTTAGAGAAGATTTGTATCATCGTTTGGGAGTTATTTTGATAAAAGTTCCACCTCTCAATGAGCGTAGAGATGATATTCCTCTTTTAGTAGAACACTTTTTGGATCAAATTGCTACTGAATATGGCGAACCCAAAAAGAAAATTGATTCAGCAGCTCTAAAAGAACTTCAAAAACACGACTGGACAGGAAATATTCGTGAACTCCGAAATGTAGTCGAAAGACTTATCATTATGAGTGGAAAAGGAATTACTGCCGATGATGTAAAAAAACACGCCTAATTTGAATTTGATAAAACTCAATTTCAAATAAGGAAATATCCCAAAAAGCGTGTAAATTGTAAAAGTTATAGGGTTGAATTTATTTTATAATTTGACCCTATTTCTAAATACAATAACTTCTAGTTTCATATCTATTTAATGACTAGATTTGATTAAAATAAAGCCAACGTCTGCATCACAAAAAGATGCAAAGCAAAAATAAAAACAATAGCAGAAAGCACAACCTTCCAACGATTTTTTGTAAAATCAAAATATTTTATAAAAACAAAGCCGAGTAAAAGACCTACCAAAACTACTAATATTTGAGCTACTTCCAAGCCAATATTAAATCCCAAAAGAGGTAAAAATAAAGATTCAGGCAGCATCTGACGCAAATAATTTGCAAAACCCAAACCATGTATCAAACCGAAAAGTAAGGCTATACTATAACGACGAACCATTGTAGAAGAATTGATTTTTTCTACATTTTGATTGTTGTTTTCTTCCATTTTTGTAACAAAATTCAAGATACAAACAATAATAATCGTCAAAGGAATCAGCCATTCAATTACTGCACTAGGAATAGGAGAAATATCCGAAACCGTCAAAAGAAGCGTAACCGAATGCCCCACCGTGAAAGCAGTAACCAACATAAAAACCCTTTTCCAATCCGAAAAAGTATAAATTGCACTCAACGCCAAAATAAAAAGTAGATGGTCGTAACCCTCTGGAAATTGAAGAATATGTTCGATTCCCATTCCTAAAAAAGTAAAAAACTCGTTCATAAAAATTGGTTATTTGTGTTGAAAAATAAAATCAACCCTAGAAAAAAATGCACAACATTAGATTTTACCAAAACGGAGATAAAAAAGCACTTATAAAATTAATTCAACTCAATATCCCAACTTATTTTGATAGTTCGGAAGAAGACGAATTTGTAGAATATTTAGAAAATAAGCGAGAAGATTATTTTGTAATAGAAGACAAAAATACAAATCAAATTATTGGCTGTGGAGGAATTAACTATTTTTTTGATGATAAAGATATTAGTAGAGATGCCAACAACGGTAAAAATTTAGCTCGTATTTCGTGGGATATTATTCATCCCAGTTTTCAAGGGCAAGGAATAGGCAAAAAACTTCTTTTACATCGAATAAATCAGATTAAAAGTAAGGAAATCCAACTTATTATAGTCAGAACAAGTCAATTAGCGTATAAATTTTATCAAAAAGTAGGTTTTGAATTAGAGAAAACTGAAAAAGATTTTTGGGCAAAAGGATTTGATTTGTATCAAATGAAAATGAATTTATGATTACCTACACACTTTATTTATCAACGATTCGGCTTCTGAACACCCAAAACGATTAGCTGATTTAAGGTGCAAACAAATATCTCTAGTTGCTCTATTCTGATTTATTTCTAAAGCAATTTGAGCCAAACGATAATGTCCTTTTCCGAATTTTTTATCCAAACGAACGCATTTTTCTAAATCTATAACTGCGTCTTTAAGTTCATGAAGCAAATAATGTGCTTCTGCACGATTATAGTACGCCATTTTTTCAGAAGCATTGAGCATGACAGCTTTATCTAAGTCTTTTATCGATTCATTTCCTTTGTTTAAAGTCAAAAAAAGTTCTCCTCTTTCCAAATACATATCTGCGACATGTTCGTTGAGAGCAATCGCTTTGTTATAATCTTCTATGGCAGCTTCGTACTCTTTGAGTATTTTTTTGGCTTTGGCACGATTATAAAAATATCGAT
>PFKD01000065.1 GCA_002784125.1 Flexibacter sp. CG_4_10_14_3_um_filter_32_15 | reverse complement strand
CTCTGATAGTTAAAGTGTGTTTAAACACACTGAAAGCAGTATAAAAAGTTTCGTGCGTTTACCCTAATAGTGTTATAAGAATAGAACCTAACTTCAAAGCAGATGTAATGGATATTTTCTTCTCAAGTGGATGGACAGTAGCAGGAACACCAACTTTTTCTAAAGGAGTGCGTTTTACATATACATACAATTTGAGAAAATAATCAATGAAATTATATTCTTGGTGTTTGTCTCTACAACACTACCTCGTAAATTATAACCTTATTCTGAAAAAGAGTAAGGTTTTTTGCTTTTTTGATAGAAATACAATAGCTTTATTTAATGATTAATGGTAGATTATTAATTATGAATAAATATCTTGTTATATTGCTATTTCTGATACACTCAGACTGACTTTATGCTGTTCTTACCAATAATAGAACTATCAAAAATTTATGCTATATTTAAAACCATGAAAATATCCGTAAAAATAATCTTATTCGTTTTAGCCATTCTTGTTACTATTGCAGCGACAGAAGTGTATCAGCGTGGACAAATGATAGATAGTGTACACATTGTTGTACGCAATGCAGCACAAAACCCTCAAGACACTTCTCATTTTTTGACAGAAGTAGAAATATTAAAATTGGTTCGTCAAGATGCCAATATTGATGTAAACAACCTCAAAATTAAAGAGATAGATACCAAAAAAATTGAAAACTCAATAAAAACTAATAACTTTGTAGCTACGTGTCAAGTTGCTGTGGATTCAAAAGGAATCTTGCACATAGAAGTAGAAGAACTCAAACCTCTTGCACGAATTTTGAGTAAAAATTCAGCAAAAGGGGCTTATATTACCGAAACAGGAAAACTAATTCCTCTTTCACCTAATTTTACGGCACGAGTCATGTTGCTTTCTAGCCAAAAAAGTAGTGATACAGAGCTTTTAGATACTGCTTTTTGGAAAACGCCAGATGGAAAGGTATTTATTGATGCGCTCAAAGAAATAGAAAAAAGACCATTTTGGAAGGCTCAAATTACGCAGCTAGAAAGAGATACGAAAGGAAATTTAGTGGCTTATCCACAAGTAGGCGAACAGCTTATTGAACTCGGTTCTGCCAAAAATATGGAAGACAAACTCAATCGTTTGAAAACTTTTTATGATAAAATTATTCCTATAAAAGGCTGGGGAAGTTATCAACTCGTAAGTGTTAGGTACAACAATCAGCTTGTTTGTAAATAAACTTCGTTCTACTAATTTAAAATATAAAATCAATTAATGAAGTCAAACGTTTCTAATTAAAACAAAATCTTCATTTCTATATAAAGACGTATGCAAAATCAAAGAATAGTAGCTGGATTAGACATCGGAACAACCAAAATTTGTGTTATCGTAGGCAGAATGAATGAATACGACAAACTGGAAGTGTTAGGAGTAGGGCAGGCTGTTTCCGAAGGTGTAAAAGAAGGAATCATTAGCAATATCAACAAAACAGTTGCAGCCATTACACAAGCTGTTGAAGAAGCCGAGCGCAACTCAGGCGTAAATTTGCGTATCGTAAATGTAGGAATTGCAGGAAAGCACATCAAAAGTACAGTACATCATGGAAGCATCACAAGAAGCTCAAAAGATGGCGAAATCACTCCTTCTGACGTAAATCGCCTCACAAATGACATGTATCGCATCGTAACCGAAGCAGGAACGGATATTATTCATGTTATGCCTCAACATTATACCGTCGATTATGAGCCAAATATCAAAGACCCTGTCGGAATGGCTGGTGTAAAATTGGAAGCCGATTTTCATATTATTACAGCTCAAACTAATGCGATTCGAAACATCAAAAAATGTGTTCAACGTGCAGGATTGGAAATCGAAAATTTGATTCTTGAGCCGTTAGCATCTGCGCTCTCTGTTTTGAGTGAAGAAGAAAAAGAAGCTGGTGTCGCTATTGTCGATATTGGTGGAGGAACTACTGATTTAGCTATTTTTATTGATGGAATTATTCGTCATACTTCTGTGATTCCTTTTGGTGGAAATATTATCACGTCGGATATCAAACAAGGTTGCGCCGTAATGCAAAATCAAGCCGAACTTTTGAAAGTGAAATTTGGGCGTTGTTTGGCACAAGATGCGCCTGATAATGAAGTCGTTTCTATCCCTGGTCTTCGCAATCGTTCTTCAAAAGAGATTTCTATCAAAAATCTGTCTTATATTATTGAGGCAAGAATGGAAGAAATTGTAGAATTGGTGTATAGTGAAATTTTACGTTCAGGTTACAAAAATCGTTTGGCTGGTGGAATTGTCTTGACTGGTGGAGGTTCTCTTTTGCAATATTTGAAAGAACTTTTTGAATATAAAACAGGCTTAGATGTTCGTATTGGCTATCCAAACGAGTATTTAGGAAGAAGTCAGTCTGATTCGGTCAAAAATCCAATGTATGCGACAGGTGTAGGTTTGGTGTTGGCAGGTTTCAGAACGCTTGATGATAGAAATGTTTATCAAAGAGATTATGACCAAATGGCTCAGACAGGATATGAAATAAATAGTCAAGGACAAGAAGTAAAGAAACCATCCGAAAAACCAGCAGGAGGATTTTTTGCTAATATCTTGAAAAAAACAAAAGAACTTTTGATTGATGATTTTGATGATAAAAGTACGTATTAGAAATGGTAAGTTATTAATGATGAATGGTAAATGAATACAACTACTTGACATTATTTTCCAACTTTAGTCATTTTTTCTAAAAAATTGAATAAACAGATTTAAACTAAAATTTAGGTCTGTTTTTTTTATAGTAATTGCATTTATCTTCATTCATCATATAGATCATAAAAATCATTTACCAATAAGTTATAGTATTTTAGTTATGCTTCCAGAAATAGAAATTGATTACCTCACAGAAGACGAAGACGAGAAAGAGCTTTGTCGTTGTTATTGGCTTCTGAATACAGAAGAACAAGAGCTTTTTGATGCAAAAGAAAAATTTCGTTATACACTTGCCGAACTTTCTTTGAATTTCCGTTTGAAACCACGCCAAATTCATAATAAAGTAGCTCGTTTTAGTCGTGCCTATATCAAAAAATCAAAGTGTGATTTGTGTGGAATGCCTACTCATTTTCTCAACCGTAGGAATGATTATTATGCCAATAGAAAAGTATATGAATATCAACCGTGGGAAAATCCTGTGCCGTATTTGTGTGAAAACTGTAAAGATGCACTAGAAAAAAGACAATCACAGAAAGCAAAAGCTAAAAATCCATTACAATTTTCTGGAAAGGTAAAATCTATTTTTCCCACTTCACAACATTTGCAGTTTTTTAAGCAGCTTCGAAGAGAAGAACATTTTGTTTATCCACAGATTGCGATTTCTGTTTTTTTGGAAGATAATAACTTTGAAATGCTAGAAGGAATTGAAAATTTAGAAAATGAAATTATCAATTTTTTAATTTGTGATGGACAAGGAAATCCAAAAAAAGCAATCGATTTTGTAGTCGTTAATCCAACTAAAGAACTTACAGAAAATCAAAAAGAAATATTTTATCAAAAAGAAAATCTATTTGAGAAGATTGGACTGGAATATAAAATTGAGTTTAGTTGATTTTTTTTGGATAGTGGCTTTATTCCCACTCATCACGTAATTTTTTTTGCCAAAAAACTGGATTATCTATTTTAGAAAACATAGTCGTTGTAGCCATTTTTTGAAGAGCTAAACGTATTTTTTCTTTTTTTCCTTTGAATTCTAATGCTTCCATATAGCTTTTACTTCTTATTTAGAATAACGAGAGAAGGGAAATTTGAGTTGTGTTTAAAGTTAAAAATTCTAACTTTATATTTTTTCTCCATACTCATCAAAATTATATTTTTTGAGTTCAATTTCTCTAATGATACTTACTTCATTACCCTCTCCATCTCCCCACATAGTCCCACTATCATCGGCTAGATATATTTTTTCTCCATCTATAATTAAGCTATAATAAGGATCACCTTTTGCTAAAAATTCTGGTGCATTTATTATAGTTCTACAATTAAATTTTTTAGATAGTTTTAAAGCCAAAAAAAGTTCTCTTTCTTCTAAACACTATTTAGAAGCACGATATAAAGTAATTATAGTTTTAAATTCACTCTCAGTAGATTCAATTTGCAGAGCAAAACCTGTAAAATCATCTTTGGAGACTTAGGAAAAGTGTATTTTTGAACAAACCTACTAAAAATTATGAGAAATTATACAGAATATAGTGCTACTCTA
>PFKD01000391.1 GCA_002784125.1 Flexibacter sp. CG_4_10_14_3_um_filter_32_15 | reverse complement strand
TAGCTAATTAAAATACGTTTTTTTAAGAAAATGGCTTTAAAATTGACTTATTCAAATAGTATTTTGTATTAATCTGCATTTTAAATCCTATCAATCCTATCAATCCTTAACTATCCTACCCTACAAAAAAATAGTAGGGTACAGTATAATTATAAGATAATACAATAAAAATTAAATTAATATTAAAAAATAATTATTATTAATTTGATTCGTATTTATCTTGCATTTCATCTTAAAACCGATAGCTCGGCGAAGCCAAATCATATAAATTACTGGCTAATCAGTTATATGTATTATTAATTTTGTACGACTAAGTAAATGGACACCTACCAAAGCAGCGAAGCTAATTTAAAATGGACAATTGATAACTACATAAAACATTGATTATCAAGTTATTACATTAAAAAATAAGATGCATTAATTTTGTAGGATTACTTACTTATTCTAAAAAAGCTTTACTTTTTTCTATCTATCTTCAAAGCATTAAAAATCAAATCACTTAAAAATTCTATCAAACTCTCTTCGTTATCATCTCCTTTTACTTCTGTAAGCGTAGGTAAATGTTGAGCAAAATAACTCTGTTGGTGCGAACTTTCCATAATGATGGAAACGAGTGCATTGGGAAACTTATAATTTGGATTTAATCTCAAAATTATTTGTACCACTCTATGTGTAAGTCTTTTATAACTTGCAAAATAACCTTCTTTGTTGTCGTTATCGACTTCTTTTGTGAGATAGGCTTTTGCAGATTCCGAAACTACAATTCTATGTAATGCATCGGCATCAATACTTTCATATTGATTATCCATTTCGATAGGTCTTGCAAGTGTTGAAATGGCTGTTTCAAGAGCTTTTTGGGCAGATTCTAAATTACTAGTTTGAAAAACAAGTTGGTATTCCATCCAATTCCAATACCACGAAGCCAAATAAATAAGTAGTTTGTGTTTGTTTTCGAAATAACGATAGACAGAGGCTTCTGTTGAGCCAATTTCTTTTGCTAATTTTTTGAATGTAAAGTTTTCTAGTCCGATTGTATCGATAAGCATAATGCTTTGACGCACAATTTTACGCCCAAGTTCAGAGCTTTCTGGGTCTTTTAGATAAACTTGCTCGTTTATTTTTATTTGTATTTTGGATAGTAAAGTTTTCAAATTGTATTGGTGTTAAAGTCGTTTTGATAAACTCAGAAACAACGTAAATATTTTTTTAGTCATTTGATTTGGTGAAAAATTATTTTCTTCGGAACAAGAAATAAATAAAGTTTACAACTTATGTTGTGCCTTTGTTTGCTCAAAAGCGAACAAAACACGTTCTCAGAAGTATGATTTAGGTGCTTTTATCACGCTTCTGAGGAAGCGTTTCGTTCAGTTCTAAGGAACTAAACACACGCACAAAGAAAAATTCTAGATGTATATCTTATTTAATTTCTATTCCTTAGGTTAAATTATATTTTTAGTTAAAAAATTTCGCCTGCTTTTTTACTAAACTGAAAAACAGACTCCAAACCTTCTCTATTATTTGTTGTAACATTCAAGTTCTTCAAAATCCTGTCATGAATATAAAGAAATTCTCCCTTTTCCCACTCTTCATTCAGAAAAGAAATTTTAGAAAGATTTAATACTTGCTCAATTATATTTAATTCTACGTACTTGTTAGCTCGTTCTTCTTTGTCATCAATATCATCTAACTCCTGTTGATGGACACGATAGACATCTTTTATATAACGAAGCCAGTTATGAATAAAGCCAAATTGTTTTTTTTGCATCGCCGAAATTACATCTCCACAACTGTAATGCCCACAAACAATAATATGTTTTACCTTCAAAATCTTGACAGCATAAAAAAGTAAAGCATATTCATATTCTGTATGAACCACCATATTGGCAATATTTCTATGCACGAAAACCGAACTGGGAAGCTCGCCTGTAATCTCTGAAGCAGGAATACGACTATCGGCATCGCCACCAGTCTATAGATAATTTGGGTGCTGTTCTTCTGATAAATTATCGAAGAAAGTAGGATTATAATTTTGAACTATAAAGGTCTATTTTTTATTACTTTCTAATAAGTCTAGATAAGATTTTGGCATAATTTGTTTTGTTTGTGCTGATTTTTTTGGTTATGAGAGTAAATTCGTCTCTTCAAAAAATTCATCTTTATCGTTATTTTACTTAGTTTTTCTTTTCATGTTTTTTAATGGCTTCTTCCCAACTTATAAACCTTACCTTTTTTAGAGTTACCTGAATGTCGTGTTGTTCTGCATTTTTCATAAAATCTTTAATAGTATCTTCAATATCTTTATCCATAAAATTGGATTTTGTTCCATTTATTATTACCGTTGAATGGTTCGGAATTTTGGCAAAAATATCTCTCAAAAAAGCACGATTTACAAACGATAAATCTTTATTAAAACTAATTTCAAAATGATTTTCATCTCTACCTACTTGTTTGATGGAAAAGGCTGTTTTTACGTTGGCACGAATCACAAAAAATAACCCTACTGCAATTCCGACCATAATTCCGATAAGCAAATTAGAAAACAAAATAACTACTGCCGTTATGATAAAAGGCACAAATTGCTCTCTGCCTTTTTGATAGATTTCTTTCACAACAGAAGGTTTAATAAGTTCGTACCCCACCATTAAAAGAATAGCAGCCAGACTTCCCAACGGAATATGATTGAGATATTGACTAATAAAAATCACTGAAACTAATAAAAGCAATCCATGTACAATGGCAGCCATACGAGTACGCCCACCTGCACCAATACTTGCCGTACTTCTGACAATAACTGCCGTAATAGGAATTGCACCGACAAGTCCTGCGATTGCATTGGCTATGCCTTGCGCCAAAAGCTCACGATTGAGAGGCGAATTTCTTTTGTAAGGGTCTAATTTATCCACAGCTTCAACAGTTAAAAGTGATTCTATACTGGCTATAATTCCGATAGTAAACCCCAAAACCCAAATATCCCAGTCTTTGATATGCTCAAACCAAAGTGAAAAATCAGGAAAGGTAAGTTGTTGCCAAAAACTAAAAATAGAAAGAGATATAAATTTAAGTGTCGAAACATTAGATTCAGCTTGAAGATTTTCTAACCTTTCTGTAAGAGGTAAATTTACAAGGTGAGAAGAAGCTAAAGGAAAAAAAACAGAAGACGAAAAACTAAAATAAATATAAAGCTCATTGATAAGCGTTCCCACCAAAACGGCCATTAAAGCAGCAGGAAGAAAAGAAAGCTTTTTTAAAAACGGAGCTTTATCCCACACAATCAAAACAATCAAACTTACTGTACTTATGATAATTGCATTAATATTTTTAGAGACATTTTTGAGCGCAGCCAAAATCATTGTAATGGCATTTTCTTCTGTTCCCCAAATCCAAAATTCGTCTTCGCTAAAGGCTTCTACATCGTATCCAAGCGCATGAGGCAGTTGTTTCAAAATCAAAATCATTCCAATTCCTGCAAGCATTCCTTTCAAAACAGAAGAAGGTAAAAAATAAGCTATCGTTCCTGCTTGTATCAAAAAAAGTAAAAGCTGAACAATCCCACCCAAAAAAACAGCCATTAAAAACAATTCAAAACTACCTGTATCTGCAACGCCTAGCACTACAATAGCAGTCAGACCAGCAGCAGGACCACTCACTCCCAACGCCGAACGACTAATCAAAGGAACAACCAAACCACCCAAAATTCCAGCAACAATTCCAGAAAAGGCAGGAGCATCTGATGCCACAGCAACTCCTAAACAAAGAGGAAGAGCTACCAAAAAAACAACTAAACCAGCAGGAATATCATACTTTAAATTTCCAAAAAGTGTTGGTTCTGAATATGATGTTTTTTTAGGGTTTGCATTTTTATTGGTTTTTGAAAAAGAATTAGGCATTTTTATCAGAGTAAGTAAATGGACACCTGCCAAAGCAGCGAAGCTAATTTAAAATGGATAATTGATAATTACATAAGACATTGATTATCAAGTCATTACATTAAAAAAATAAGAAACATTAATTTTGTACGATTACTCAATTAAGCACTATGTGTATGATTTTTAATTAGTTCTATTGTAGTTAAAAATACTGTATAAAATCAATGTTTTACTTTGTGAGAAAGTAATAGAAAAATACTTTTTTGATAGTAATATTTTTTGTCCAAACAAAAATACAAAATTATAGACTACTTTGAAACTCTTATTATGCTATTTTAGGGTAAACGCACGAAACTTTTTATACTGCTTTCAGTGTGTTTAAACACACTTTAACTATCAGAGT
>PFKD01000243.1 GCA_002784125.1 Flexibacter sp. CG_4_10_14_3_um_filter_32_15 | reverse complement strand
TACGCAACTTTGTTGCTAGGAAAGGACTATTTTAGATTTTATAAATGTCACTCATGTTAAATGACTTTATAAAAAGATAAAAAATAATCTACTAAATTTTTAAACTTGCCGTTGTTGGTAGCGCACCAATGACATTACAAACAAAACTGCCAAAAAATCATCTTTTCGACTAAAAATGGTTTTCTTTCATAGGTGTTTGAGTGCTGTAAATTTGAAAATTCTACCTTAGCAATGGTTAATTTTTGAAAAAAATTGACCTTGCTAATGGTGAGATACAGCACAAAATTAGATAAAATAACTCATTTAAAAATTTCGTGCGTTTGCCCTAGAATACCTTTCAGAATAAATGAAAGGTGTTTTTTTGTATTTCTTAAAAAGATAAGAAATTACTCCACTAAAAAACGTTCCATACTGATACCTTCTTTAGTTAGTATTTTGGTTATATATATTCCTTTTGGTAGTTTAGAATTAAATTTTATTTGCAAATCGTTTGTATTATTTTTTTGATTTGCATCAGAGAAATAAACAGATTTGCCTATCGCATTAAAAATTTCTATGGATACAATTTTACTTGGATTGGATATCCTTAGTGATAAATTAGTTCCCTCATTAGGATTAGGATAAATGAGTGTAGAATGTGAGTGTGTTAGGTGTTTGCTTCTCGTAAAAATAGTTGGACTGTACGAAAATTTACCATTATAATCTACTTGTTTGAGACGATAATAATTTATTCCTTCCGAACAATTAGCATCTAAAAAACTATATTCTGTTAGAGATTCTTTATTACCAAAACCATTTACTATGCCAATACTTTCAAAATTTTCTCCTGTTATAGAATGTTCTATTTCAAAATAATCATTATCTATTTCATTGATAGTTGCCCAATCAATAGATGTACCTTTATCTGATTTATAGACTGCTTCTAGTTTTACCAACGTAATTGGAAGTAAAACTAATCTACATCCGTCTGGGCTTTGTGTCTGAACCCCAACAGTGGGATCATTACTACAATCTGTTGGTGGACAACGAACACAATATACAAGTGGACCATCTACGAAATTACCAGCATTGACGCAACCTGTCCCAGTCTCTCCTATTCCATCATTACCACCTGCCCTTGCACAGTTTTCTACCAAAAGATAACCTACTGTCCCAGCTCCTGATGCAATAGCATTACCATTATTAGGCATTTTTAGAGCTCCTGTAACAGTAACAAGAGCATCATTAACAATAAAGTTTGATTTTCCTTCAATGATAAATACATTTTGAGTTGTTCCTCCTGTAGGGCCAACAATTAAATGAGTAGAGCTACCATTAACAGTTAAAGTAGCACCATTATTACCTTGATTGGCTAATGTAAGAGAAGCTACTTGTATAGTTGTTCCTGAATTAAGTGTTACGATATGAGTTGGTTGAATAATAACGGCATCAAACTCTCCGGGCAAACTTGTGTTTGGATCTTCACAAGAGTTTGTCCAAGTAGCAGGGTCTGTCCAATCTCCGTCACCTGTACTTGTGAAAGTACATTGCGCTTGAAGAAAAAAGGGGTATAAACATACCAATAAAGTAAGTAATAAGATTTTTATAAATTTAATCATAGCAGAAAGTGTTTTAATTTTACAGTATTTTTTTATACAAAAAAACATAGGTGTAATTGCTATTACCTAATTATTAACAAAATACAAAATATATATCAATTTTCAGCCCTATTTTATATAAAATATAGTAACTGTACACAGATTAGTAAAGATTATTCGATGAATAATAGAATTTAGTTCTTAAAAATTAAAAAAACCTAGTAAAAACTAAAAAATGAAAGGTATTAATAAAAAACTCAAAACCTGTCAAAAGTCATATTTACTACTGAACCCTCTCCTATTTCTAGGGTGTTAGGTCTCTTAAATTTGTAATGTAGAAAGCCAGAAAGATAGCTTTTATCTATCCTTCTGATTCTATTTGATTCTAAAAATGTTCAAAAATAAAAGTTATGCAAGTTTTAATTGTCTTAGTCATCTGTAGTTTGGTTGTCGCTCTTGGTTTTTTGGCTGCCTTTTTTTGGTCTGTCAAAGACAATCAATACGAAGATACTTATACACCAAGTATGCGAATTTTATTTGATGACAATGAAGTTGCTCAAGATATAGATTCAAAAGAAACTCAAAAGTAGAAAGACTTTACTGGCACTAAAGTATCGGCTACAGAAATTCAATTAGGAAAATACTATATAACAATTCTATATATCAATTCATATACCTTACTCTATGGAAAATCAAATCTCTAACCAAATTATACCAAAAAGTCCTCCTAAGAAAAAATGGGAAGGCTTACAATTGGAGCATTTTTCTTATGATAATACTATCGTAAGAAATTTTGCTTATGCCACCATTTTTTGGGGGCTTGTGGGAATGCTTATGGGCTTACTTGCAGCTCTTCAGCTTTCGCATCCGATGTTTAACTTTACTGAATATTTTACCTTTGGGCGTGTTCGCCCTGTGCATACTAACGCTGTAATTTTTGCTTTCGTAGGAAATGGGATTTTTACAGGCGTTTATTATTCATTGCAACGTCTTTGTAAAACTCGCATGTTTAATGATACACTTAGCAAAATTCACTTTTGGGGTTGGCAATTTATTATCCTTTTTGCAGCTATTACCTTATTGATGGGGTATAATACCACAAAAGAATATGCAGAATTAGAATGGCCTTTAGATATTGCAATTGCAATCGTTTGGGTTATTTTTGGTATTAATATGATGGGAACAATCATCAAGCGTAGAGAACAACATTTGTATGTTGCGATTTGGTTTTACATTGCTACTTTCGTTACAGTTGCTGTTTTACACATTGTAAATTCAATGGCTCTTCCTGTTTCTTTTATGAAAAGTTATTCCTTGTATGCAGGCGTGCAGGATGCACTTGTTCAATGGTGGTATGGTCATAATGCCGTTGCCTTTTTCTTGACTACTCCTTATTTGGGATTGATGTATTATTTTGTTCCAAAGGCTGCTAATCGTCCTGTTTATTCGTACCGTCTTTCCATCGTTCACTATTGGGCGTTGATTTTTATTTATATCTGGGCAGGACCTCACCACTTACTTTACACAGCCTTGCCTGATTGGGCACAATGGTTAGGAACTGTTTTTTCATTGATGCTTATTGCTCCTTCTTGGGGTGGAATGCTTAACGGACTTCTTACTTTGCGTGGTGCGTGGGACAAAGTGCGTGAAAATCCTGTTTTGAAATTTATGGTAGTTGCCGTTACTTCTTATGGTATGGCTACTTTTGAAGGACCGATGCTTTCTTTCAAAAATGTAAATGCAATTAGTCATTATACCGATTGGACTATTGCTCACGTACACGTAGGTGCATTAGGTTGGAATGGATTTTTGACTTTTGGTATGCTTTACTGGTTAATGCCTCGCCTTTTCAGTACAAAATTATATTCTACAAAACTAGCCAATATTCACTTTTGGATAGGTACGTTGGGAATTTTATTCTATGTCATTCCAATTTATTGGGCTGGCTGGACGCAAAGTTTGATGTGGAAAGAGTTTACTCCTGCTGGCTTCTTAAAATATGAATTTTTAGAAACCGTTACACAGATTTTGCCAATGTATTATATGCGTGTATTTGGTGGTACTTTGTATATCATTGGTGCTTTGATTATGGTTTATAATATTTTCAAAACTATCCAACAAGGAAGATTTGTACCCGAAGAAAAAGCATCTGCACCAGCTATCAAAGTTCAGAAACAAGAAAAAGGTGGGTACTGGCACTCTTGGATTGAAAAACGTCCAATGCAAATGTTATTTTGGAGTACAATTGCCATTCTTATTGGTGGAGTAATTGAATTTGTACCTACATTCTTGATTCGCTCAAATGTACCTACTATTGCAGCCGTCAAACCTTATACACCCTTAGAATTAGAAGGACGTGATTTGTATATCCGTGAAAACTGTGCTGTTTGTCACTCTCAAATGATACGCCCTTTTAGAAATGAAACCGAACGCTACGGAGATTATTCTAAAGCAGGAGAATTTGTCTATGACCGTCCGTTCTTATGGGGTTCAAAACGAACAGGACCCGATTTGCAGCGTGAAGGTGGAAAAATGCCTGATTCGTGGCACTTCAATCACATGTACGATCCACAATCTACTTCTCCTGGTTCGATTATGCCTCCTTATTATTGGCTTATCGAAAATCAATTAAATACGTCTTTGACGCAGCGAAAAATTGAAGCGATGCAAAGTCTAGGGGTTCCTTATCCAAAAGGATTTGAGAAAAAAGTACATGAAGATATGGCAAAACAAGCCAAAGGAATTCAGGAAAACTTAGCCAAAGATAATATTGAAGTCAAAGCAGACCGAGAAATTATTGCCATCATTGCCTATCTACAACGATTAGGTACAGATGTCAAAAAGGTTGACCCTCAATATTTGCCTAAAAAATAGATTATTCATGTGTCGCTCGTGGGGACACGAGCAACGGTTAGTTTAATTTTTACCAAAAATAACTGTCGCTGTGTCCTCACAAATGATATAAAATATACCGTTGCTCGTGTCCTCACGAGCGACATTACAAATAAAAAATTATGTACAAAGACGTAGCTAGAGCCATTGACGGCATTGATATTTATCCAATGATAGGAGTGATTATATTCTTTTCTGTCTTTATGATAATGATTATCAATGTGTATTCAGCCAAAAAATCAAATGTAGCACACTGGGAAAATTTGCCCTTAGAAGATGCTACTGACACTACTTATTCTAATTCATTTACTCAAAACACAATCAAAAATGAAACAGAAATTATATAATATTCTAAATCTAAGAGAAAAGAAAAAGACAGTCATTCTAACGATGCTTACTTTATTTCTTTCTCAAAATGCTTTTGCACAAAATGCAAGTGCAATTTCTACCGATTTTACACCTTTAGAATTAGGTGTTTTAATACTCGTTGCACTTACTTTTTTTGTAGTGATTTTGGTTCTGATTGCCAGTCTTTCTATTTACAATCATAGTGTTTCTGTTTTGAAGCAAGACAAAATTGCTAGAGGAGAAGAAGTAGAACCTAGTACAGAATCTTTTTCAGAATGGTTTTGGAAAAAATTCAATGCAGCCAAGCCCGAAAGAGCTGTTTTGATGCACCACGATTACGACGGCATCGAAGAGCTTGATAATGACCTTCCCCCTTGGTGGAAATACGGTTTTTATTTGTGTATCGTAGCAGCAGTTGTTTATTTGTATGTTTATGCAAACGGAATTGCTGCCGACTCAACAGAAGAGTATCAAGTAGCTATGACAGAAGGAAATGTTTTGAAAGCGCAATATTTAGCAGAAATGGCTAATTCCATCAATGAAGAAAATGTAGAACTAGCTGATGTAGCAGGTGTTACGAAAGGAAAAACACTTTTTGCGAAAAAATGTAAAACTTGTCATGGCGCAAATGCAGAAGGACTTTCAGGACCTAACTTGACAGATGAATATTGGCTACACGGAGGGGATATAAAATCAATTTTCAAAACTGTAAAATATGGCGTTCCTGCCAAAGGAATGATTTCTTGGAAAGACCAATTATCTCCTCAAGAAATGCAAGAAGTATCTAGTTTTGTTTTGTCTTTGCAAGGAACAAATCCTCCAAATGCAAAAGACCCGCAAGGAGAAAAATACGAACCTATAAAAGAGTAAAGTAATTTAGCTGCGTAGCTGCGTAATATCGAAATTTAATCTTATCCCAAAATAGCAATATTATGCAGCTACGCAGCTCTAATCGTTATTAATTTTTTTTATCTACAAATATTGCGCTGCGATGCAACTTTCTGAATAAGTGAAAAAACCAAAGCTATGAAATCTGAAAAACCAAAAAAAACAGCCAAAGAAAAAAAATATAAAGTTACTGATTACGACAAAGATGAATTTAGAGATTCTATCTCTACAATAGGTTCATCTGGAGAGCGTGTCTGGATTTATCCAAAAGCGCCAAGTGGAAGGTTTCATTTTTATAGAAAAATTGTAGCAGCCTTTTTATTGATTTTCTTGTTTGGTGCGCCTTTTATCAAAATTAATGGAAATCCATTATTGCTTTTTGATGTGCTTTCAAGGCGTTTTGTGATTTTTGGACAACTTTTTACACCTCAAGATTTTCATTTGTTTGTCTTGGGAATGTTATTATTTGTAGTTTTTGTAGTGATTTTTACAGTAGTTTTTGGTAGAGTTTTTTGTGGCTGGGTGTGTCCTCAAACAATTTTTATGGAAATGGTTTTTCGTAAAATTGAATATTTCATTGAAGGAGATGCAGCAGCACAAAAGAAACTCAACAAACAAGAATGGGACACCGAGAAAATTGGAAAAAAGACAGCCAAACATTCTATTTTCTTAGGTATTTCATTTTTGATTAGTCATACTTTTTTGGCGTATATCGTTGGTGTAGATAGGCTTTGGGTTTTGTTTGGGGATACACCTTTTGAGCATGTAAGTTTGTTTGTGGCTTTGGTTATTTTTACATTTTTGTTTTATGGTGTTTTTGCTTTTTTGAGAGAGCAAGTTTGTACTACAATCTGCCCCTATGGTCGTTTGCAAGGTGTTTTGTTAGATAATGATTCGATTGTTGTGGCGTATGATGAAGTGCGTGGCGAACCTAGAGGAAAAGGAAAAAGAGAAAGCGACCCAGTAAAAAAAGCAGCAGACCCACGAGGAGATTGTGTCGATTGTCATTTATGCGTAGATGTATGTCCGACAGGAATTGATATCAGAAATGGAACTCAGCTAGAATGTGTAAATTGTACAGCGTGTATCGATGCCTGTGATTCGATTATGACAAAATTTGATTTGCCAACAGGATTGATTCGTTATGCGTCAAGAAATGAAATTGAGAAAAAACAAAAATTCAAGTTTACAACTCGTATGACAGCTTATTCAGTTGTTTTGATGTTGCTAATGATTGCCATGGTCGGACTTTTGGCAGTTCGTACACAAGTAGAAACCATTGTTTTGAGAGCGCAAGGAACAACCTATCAAACCACAGAAAAAGGAGATATTCGAAATATGTTTACCGTTCTTTTAATCAATAAAACAAATGATACACTAAATATCAATGTAAAATTAGAAGAGGAAAACGGAACAATTCAGATGATTGGAACAGACAAATATATCTTGCTTCCAGAACAAACCGTAAAAGAAGTGATTTTGGTAGATTTTCCAAAAAATAAATTGCCATCAAAACGTTCCGATATTCATTTACAAATATTCTCAAATGGAGAACAAATCGAAACCGTAAATACTAAATTTTTGTCGCCTTTTGTGGGAAGTGGGGATTAGGAAATGGGGACATGGGAGTTAGGAAATGGAATATAGGAATTAGGGAATTACAACGGCTTAAAAAAACTGTATTTATCTATATTTTCAATCCTACTAATCCTTTACAAAAATCATAAACAGTAATTTAAAAAACTATGAATACTCTAACATCACTTTGGTCAAAATTCAACTGGGGAACAGGTATTTTTTTATTCTATTCGGCTTTTGTAATTTTTATGTTGTCGCTTGTTTTTATGTCTATGCAGCAAAAAATTGAGCTAGTAACAGAAAATTATTATACAAAGGGAGTTGATTTTCAAACTCAAATCAATGAGCAATCTAATGTGGCTGCACTCGTAGAAAAACCAACAGTCAAACAATTAGAAAATGGAAATGTAGAAATAAAATTTCCTGCTTCTGAAAATTTGGAATCAAAAATAAATGGAGAAATTGCTTTTTTTCGCCCTTCTGATAAAGATTTAGATTTTACTGTTCCTATTCAATTAGAAAAAACAAAAAATCAAATCATTACTCAAAAAATAGAACATGGACTTTGGAAAATAAAAATGTCATGGACGGAAAAAGATAAAACAGGAAATGATAAAAAATTCTTTCAAGAAACCATCTTAGTAGCCTCTAATTAGTCTTTTGTAGGGAAAAGGCTTGCCTTTTCCTAAACATATTGTGTATTTTAAATACAAAACCTGCCGTTGTTGGTGTTTTAGCGTAGCGACACCAACAACATACTCATTACAATTATGAAAAACTCATTTTACACTTTCTATATCACTCACAAAGAGGCAAATATGCCAACTAGAGAGCGTTTTTCTTTATCTGAACGAGAAACCGAAACGCTTTTGCTTTCTTTGCAAAGTTCAGAGTTTATAAAAGAAGTTTTTGCTCTTTCGACTTGTAACCGTACTGAAGTGTATTGTTATGGAACAGAAAATTCTTTGTCTATTATAAAAGAAAAATTTGCTCAATTAAAATCTGTTTCTGTTGAGAATTTAATAGAAATGGGGTTTAAATCAAATAGCAATTCAAAGGAAGTCGTAAAACGTTTTTTTGAAATTAGTGTGGGCGTAGATTCTCAAATTGTGGGCGATTGGCAAATTACCAGTCAAGTAAAACAAGCCTATCAACTGGCTTACGAGTTAGGAACAATCAGAACTTATTTTCATAAACTCATAAGTTATGTTTTGCAAACAAGTAAAAAAATTACTACACAAACTGTTTTTCGAAGTGGTGCTGCTTCAGTTTCTTTTGCTACGGCTGATTTGGTAAGGCAAATTTTGAAAAACAAACACGACATGCAGAGAAATGATGCTATACAAATTTTGGTCGTTGGAGTCGGAAAAATTGGTGCTGATACAGTACGTCATTTGCGAAAAATGGGTATCAAAAATGTCAAGATTACAAACCGAACTATCGGAAAATCGGCTATGCTTGCCACCGAAAACGCCTATGAAATGATAGAATTTGAAGATGTTTTTGAAGAAATACAAAAGGCAGATATTATAATAAGTTCGGTTTCTCAACCTAATTTCTTCAATCTTTCGAATATTGACGCAAAAAAAATATATTCTGGGCAATGTTTTATAGATTTATCGATGCCAAGAAGTATTGAAAGTAAACTCAATAATTTTGTCAAAATTTATACGATTGATGACCTAAAAGAACAAACAAAAGCCGTTAAAAAAGAACGAATAGCAGCTTTGCCTTTGGTTCACAGAATTTTAGAAAAAGGAGTAGATAGTTTTGAACAATGGAAAACCGAACACGAATATATTTCTATGTTACAGCCTTTCAAAACAGCTTTAGAAGAACTCAAAAATAATATTTCGAATAAATATAGTGCCGAATTAGATGACAAAAACAAACATTTAATGATGCAAATGCTTACCGATTTTGAAGAAAAAGCAATGCGTATTCCTATTGTAAATCTCAAAACACAACTTACTAATTCTTCTACTACTGACAATCCAAAGCTATTTTTGGAAAATGTGCAACGATTATTTTCATAGTAGCCGACACCTTCCAAGGTGTCGATAAATCATAAAACCTATGTTTTTTCCAGCTTTACTTCTCGGTCTTACAGGTAGTTTGCATTGTGTAGGCATGTGCGCTCCTCTCACTTTTACATTTATGCAGGGTGAAAAATTTGCTCAAAAACTATTCTTCTATCAATTCGGCAGAATTTTGATGTATGTCCTTTTAGGAATGGGAGTTGGTTTTATCGGACAAGCTTTATTTTTTACAAACTGGCAAAGTTATGCTGCTTTTTTACTTGGAGGAACACTTATTCTGTCTGGAATTTTTAGTTTTAATTTGGATAGAATAACCAATCAAATTTCGATTTTAAAATGGATTTCTCAAAAAATTACACCTTTGATGGGAAATTATTTATTTGATAAAAAACCATACAAATTATTTTTTGCAGGACTTTTAAACGGTCTTTTGCCTTGTGGTTTGGTGTATTTTGCGCTTTTGGGAGCTGTTGCAGCAGGAACAAGCCTTGAAGGAGGAGTTTTTATGACAGGTTTTGGGCTTGGAACATTACCTTTGCTTCTTACTTCTTTATTTATTTCTAAAAAAATATCAAAAAAGATAAATACAAAAACTATTTTATTTCAAAAATTAAAGATTATTTACCCTTATATGTTTATTCTTATGGGTATTTGGTTTGTTGGAATGGGAATAATTTCTTGGCAAAATGGTATAGTTAATTGTCATTAGCTTGATTTTAAATAGATTGTTGTTTAATTTTATGAAAAATACAATCATTCAGGCTGTAAGCAAAAAGCATTACCAATCATGAGAAAGAAAAAAGTAGAATTTCCAAAGTGTGAGACGTGTCCTAAACGTTCAAGCTCCGTTTTTTGTGATTTATCAGAAGAAGAAGTCGCAAACATGTCGGCTAATAAAGGCTGTAATTTTTATAAACGAGGACAAAATCTATTTTATGAGGGTTCTCGTGCTATTGGCGTGCATTGTATTTATGAAGGAAAAGTAAAACTAACCAAATTAGGAATAGACGGAAAAGAGCAGATTGTCAAAATAGCTTCCGACGGAGAGGTTTTGGGTTATAATTCTTTACTTAGTCAAATGCCTTATAATGTCTCGGCTGAGGCTTTGGATGATGCTGTCGTTTGTTTTGTTCCAGTTTCTATATTTTCAGAACTCATTGATGGAAACAAAGATTTTCCTCGGCGAATGATGCAACTCATGGCAAAAGACACCCAAGATATGGAAAAACGACTAACTAACTGGATGCAAAAATCAGTTAGAGAACGTCTTGCAGAAGTTCTTTTGTTACTTCATAATCGCTACCCAGATAAAGAAAAACCTCAAGTTATTGATGTCAGATTAAGCAGAGAAGAAATAGCAAATCTTGTCGGAACTGCCACAGAAAGTGCTATTCGTTATCTTTCTGAACTCAATACAGACAAAATTATAGAATTAAAAGGAAAGGAAATTATTATTCTGAATAAAGAAAAGCTAGTTTATATAGCTAATTTGGGAGATTAGCAAATATGATGTTTGTAGGTTAAAGGCTTGCCTTTGACAGGAAAATTCTAATACAGTCAAAGGTAAGCCTTTGCCCTACCAATTTTCAATTTCTTTCAACCAACTAAAAACTCCTTCAAAAGCCTTTTCTCTAACCACTTTTGGAGATAAAAATATATCGTGCATTGCATTTTCTATTTCCAATAAAGTAACTTGAGTTCCTAATTTTGCCCCTCGTTCTTTTATATCTTCTACATCTAAAACTATATCTTTTCGCATAGCTTCCTCTGAAAATTTTCCAATTTTAGCAGAAGACGAAGAGTGCATTACCAAAACAGGAATTTGAAGATTAGAATACTTGTATAGTCTTTCATGTCCGTCATACGCTGCCAAAACCCATTTAAAATAAGTTGGAAACCCTTCTGTATATTTCCATTTCAAATTAAAATCCCACTCTCCCTCAAAATCTTTATGAATACTCTGCACATAGACAGGTGAAAGTGTATTTTTGATATAAGCAAAATCCGAAAAAAGCGTAAATACATTACAAGCAGCCAAAGTGATATGCTTCCTAAATTCAGAATCATAGAAATCTAAAAAAGGAGAATTTAAGATAAGACCACTTATTTTACTTTTTTGTTCTCCAAAATTAGCATAGTTGGCAGCCGTAAGTCCACCTGTTGAATGGCCCAATAAATAAATATCAGATTTATTTTTTTTATAAATTAAATTTATGGCTGCTGTTATTTCCTCAAAATATTCTGTAATAGATTTACAATAATTTTCTTTTTGATGAGGAAGCCACGAACGCCCATATTTACGAAGGTCTAAAGCATAAAAATCAAAACCATTTTCGATAAATTTTTCAGCTACATGAGGATGAAAAAAATAATCGATATAACCATGAATATAAATTATACTTTTTCTATTTCCTGTATTTGCATTACAAGAAATGAGTGTTGCAATTACTTTTCCTTCGTAATCATCTTGTAGGTTTAGCGTTTGGCTGGTAAAATCTTTTTCTAAGTTCATTTTGAATTTATTTTATATAGAAACTACACATTCTTTATCTACAAATATAGAATTTTTAAAAATAAATAAACGTTATCACGGTTAATTTTGCAAAGTTCATTTTTCGGTTGTGTAGTAAAATTAGCTTCGCTTTTCTAACGAATGTGTTTCACACCAAAAAAGTCAATTTGATTTATCAAATTGACTTTTTAGTAGGAAATATATTTCTAATTTTACCACACAACCAAATTGTATAAAGGTGGAATTTCACTTACAGAAACAGAATACATAGAAAAAGAGGATAAAAAAGAAGAGCTAGACGATTAAAATTTACATTTTTTTCAGATAACCCCTATTTTTTAAAATCACTATTATCATTTAACTTTGTAATTAATTTTATAAGTAGCTGACAGTTTTCAACTGTCAGAAAAACTTTAACTAAAAGCTATGAATACTATATTTAGAGGAACAGGAATTGCCCTAGTTACTCCCTTTGATGAAAATAAAAATGTAGATTTTGATGCCCTCAAAAATCTACTCGTACATACACAAGACCACGTAGAGTTTTGGGTTATACATGGCACAACGGGCGAAGCTGCCACTACAACACGACAAGAAAAACGAGAAATTTTTGATTTTATAGCTGCAAATAATCCAAAAAAATTACCATTAGTTTATGGTTTGGCGTGGAATGATACCAGACAACTTATAGAATTGATTGGAAAATCAAATTTAGAAGGCGTTTCGGCTATTCTTTCGGCTTCTCCTTCTTACAACAAACCAACACAAGAAGGAATTTATAGACATTATATGGAAATGGCTGATGCAAGTCCCAAACCAATCATTTTGTATAATGTTCCGAGCCGAACAGCATCAAATATTGAAGCAAAAACAACACTCCGACTAGCAGAACATCCAAATATTATCGGAACAAAAGAGGCTTCTGGAGATATGACGCAATGCACAGAAATTTTGAGAAATAAACCAAACGATTTTATGGTCTTTTCAGGAGATGATGCCCTTACACTTCCTTTGATTTCTCTTGGTGCAGATGGCGTAATTGGTGTAATTCCGAATGCCTATCCAAAAGAATTTGGGAATCTTACTCGTGCAGCTTTGAAAGGAGATTATAAGACAGCAAACGAATATTTACATCAGCTTTTCCCTCTTTTCGAACACCTTTTTGTAGAGAGTAATCCTGTCGGAATCAAAGAAATTTTGTCTTTGATGGGAATTATGAAACCTGATGTAAGACTTCCACTCCTAAACGCATCAAAAGGACTAAGTGAAAAGTTTGATGAGAAGATGAAGGAAATGAAAAAACTTCAAATAGCTTAAAAGTATTTTTTAGTTGGCTGGTAGTTTTAAAAACTATCAGCTTTTTATTTTTATTTGATATGCTTTTTTGTGTTTTTAGTCAATGCAAAAATAGTATTAAAATCAGATAGAAAAGTACACATATACTTATTCCACAAAAAAAATAGCATCTTTGAGTTAGTTTTGTTAGCTTGAAGAAGTTGAGTAGTTAAATATTCAACTGAAAATAAATTGTTTATTATTTAAACAGAAATCCCATATGCAAAGAATTGTATTGAGTGCCTGCATTGTCGTATTCGTACTTCTCTTTTTCGGATTTTCTAAATTTTTTGCAACTGCTTCGACTACGAACAGTTTGTTAGAAAGCGCATCAAAAGTAGATGCTTTTCCGTCAAAAGAACTCAAAACTATTGAGAATACTTCTATCGCTTTTGAAAATCATATTAAAACCATGTATCAAAAGTTGAAATTGAAAAAGGCAGAATTAGAGTATGCCCCTTTCAAAATAGCTTACGTGGGTTATCTCAATCTACAAGCTAAAGGAGAACTCAAAAAAGAAATATTGACAATCCTTGACTTTACAAAGTCTTCACGTTTCAGACGTATGTGGATTATTGATATGAAAAACCAAAAATTAGTCCGTAGAGAATTAGTAGCTCACGGCAAAAACTCTGGACACGATATGGTAACATCATTTTCGAATAAACTGAACTCCAACCAGAGCAGCATGGGATTTTATACAACTGATGCGCCTTACATTGGAAAAAACGGCATTTCGATGCTCATCAATGGAATGGACAAAGGCTATAACGACCAAGCAAGAAACCGTGCTGTAGTTATGCATGGCGCAGATTACGTAAATCCAAAAACGATGAATCGCAATGGAAGGTTGGGAAGAAGTTTTGGCTGTCCAGCAGTAGAAGCACACAAGGCTCAAGAAATTATTGATTATGTCAAGAATGGTTCGTGTTTATTTATTTATTTCAAAGACGCAACGTATTTGTCTTCAAGTAAATGGATAAATTTAGACAAAGCAATAACTTTTTTTGCCAAAAATATACAGCATGATGCAGTAAATGCACCGAGTAGAGCAAGCGTAACAACAGAAAATACAAAAGGATAATTATTGATAATTCTTAATTGAATGTTGATTTAATCAATAATCCATTTTGTATCTGCTTCAAAGCAACAACGCTTGAAAGTCGCAACGCTATCCGTATTTTCAACTTCGAAAACTAGATAGGTAAACTGGTTTATCCATTCGCCTGTATTAAAATAATAGCTTTTATCATTAGATTCAGTTTCTGATTCGGTGCTAGAAACTGTTTTTTTTGTGTCCATTTCTATCATAAGAGGCAAATGACGATGCCCAAAAACATAATAATCTTGTGGATTTGTTTGATGAATCTCATTACAATAATTCCAAATCCATTCTTTTTCTTTGCCTCTGTATTTTTCTACTTGTTTAGGTTTTTTATTGCTTGCTTTTTTGGAAGGTTTACGGCTATTTGACCAAAAGTGAGCCAAACCAATGCCGATATTTGGGTGCAACCATTCAAAAAAGAAACGACAAAAAGGATTTTTGAATAATGCTTTTTTCATAAACTTATACGAATAATCGCCATTTCCCAATCCGTCGCCGTGTCCTAAATGAATTTTTTTATTATTCCAAATTACATTTTGAGGTTTGTGGTACACTTTTACACCTAATTCTTTCTCAAAATAGCCAAACATCCACAAATCGTGATTTCCTGTAAAGAATACCACATTAATTCCACTATCTGTAATTTCTGCTATTTTTCCTTGTAAACGTACAAAACCTTTTGGGATAGCTTTTTTATATTCATACCAAAAATCAAAAATATCTCCCAATAAAATAATCAGTTCGGCATCTTTACGAGCCATTTCCAAAAAGCGAAGTATTTTTTTTTCTCTTTCTAAAGAATCCAAATCTGCTTCATCTTTGGAATAACCCAAATGAAAATCAGAAGCAATATAAATTTTTTTGGAAGGAGAAAGATTTAGATTTTGCATAAATAGTAAAAGTAGTTCAGAGTCTGAACATAATTTTTGAACAGACTGAGAGGTCTGTTGTACATAAAAAAAAGAAAACCAACGCTAAATAGAATAGAGTTGGTTTTCAAAGATTTTTTAGAAATACTTTTTATAAAGCTAATTTTATTGTCTAAAACAATAAAAAATTAAGCCTGTGAAGCAGTATAGTTACCACGACGTTCTTTGATACGAGCAGCTTTACCCATACGACCACGCAAGTAGTACAATCTAGCTCTACGTACTTTGCCACGACGAACCATATCAACTCCTTCTACATTTGGAGAAAGAAGTGGAAAGATACGCTCCACACCAACACCGTTAGAAACTTTACGTACTGTAAAAGATTCTCCGTTTGTATTTGGGTTTTTGCGTTGAATAACTACGCCCTGATATTGCTGAATACGTTCTTTTTCGCCCTCTACGATACGAACTCTTACGTTTACTGTATCACCAGCACGAAATTGAGGAAATTTTTTGCGAGCTTCTGCATTAGAAGCCTCTACCATCTGAATTAATTCATTTCTCATGAGAAACTAAATAGGTAAGTTTGAAATAAAGAGTTTGACAGATAATTTAATTTAAATCAATAATTTAAAATCCTCAAAGTATATTTCACAACTTGGGTTTAAAATAATTTTGGTTTTGAATAATTTTAATATAATTTTAATATAATTTTAATATAATTTTAATAATCATTTAATAAAAAATGTCTTTGGTGCGACACCAAAAACGGCTTATTAAAGACAGTCCAAAACGAAATTTTATTAGCAGGTTTATTGTTGTTGATGGAAACACCAACAACTGCAAACAAGATAAGGGAAAATGTTGGAGGCTGTGCATTTCAAAACGAAGCACAAAGGTAGAATTTTTTATTTGTCTTTGCAAAAATGACTGATATTAAATTTATCAAATATCAATATTATTTTCGTCTTCTGTATTTTCTCTAATCACTTTCCAAGTTCGGTCTGCTAATAATAAAACCTCTGCCATAAAAGTAAGTTTTGAGCTTCTTCCCCATTGGTCTGGGGCAATCATAGAAAGGACTTTTTCGCCTGTTTTAGAGCGTTCATAAAGGAAGTAGGTATGATTTACAAGAGGCTCAAAACCCATATCAGCATTATAAATCTCTAATGAAATTTGGGTTCTTGATTGAATTTCTTTTGCTTGTTGTGCCAAAAGATTGATTTGTTCTTTGATTTGGTCAAGCTGCATTTCGGTTTGTTGTTCCATAGCAGCAAGAGCCTTACTCTTCATGATACCTTTTTCAGTCGGAACAATGATAGCACCTCCAACAGTATGAGCATAAGGCAATAATCCGGGATTGACTGCTATTTTATCGGCATCAATCGGATTAGCAAAGTTTTCGAATTGTTGTTTTTGTTTTTCGTCAAAAAAAGGATTTTCTTGTTTATTTTCAGCGTTGTTTGCTTTTTCTGACTTTTCTTTATTGCTTTTTTTGTCGCTCATAAGTATAGTATTCAAAATAAATAATTTTTTGAGAGTGGGAGGTTTTTATAAAAATGGATTTAAGCAATATAGTTTTGGTTGCTAGTTTTTTTGTTTAATCTTTTGCCGTTAAAAATCAAACAAATCTTAAGCGTTTAACTTTCTAAATCCTTTTTTTGTTTGGATTTTTTTAATCTATTACTCTTTATCTATCTGTATTGCATTTAGCCATTTTTCTATATCATCTATTTCTGTAAAGAATTTTACTTTAATTTTGGTTTTTCGGTTTGCCATAACGACAGCATCTTCAAAAACACTTGTTTCGAAACCCATATTTTCTACCAAAAAAGCGTGTTTTTGCATTCCATATTCTTCTGCATCAGGATACCACATGTGTTCAATGTACATGAGGGTTTCTTCAGGAGGAAGGTTTATTTTGGTAAAATCATCTACCCACATCAAAATATCATTTTTTCGCATAAATTTCAATCCTGTTTTGTAAGCAGATAGAGCTTCTTCCGTCAAGACTGTTCCACGCCAATGGCAGCGCAAATATTTTTTTTGTGCTTCAAAATGAATTTCTACGTGAGAATCAGTATAAATGATTGAGTTTTCCATAGTGGTAATTGATTTTACGCTAAGTAAATGGACACCTGCCAAAGCAGCGAAGCTAATTTAAAATGGATAATTGATAATTGCATAAAACATTGATTGTCAAGTTATTACATTAAAAAATAAGATACATTAATTTTGTACGATTACTTAGTTTGACTTTACTATTTTTTAATCAAAATCTTGTGGATTTAGCTATTTTAGAATATACTAACCCTCTAAAACATGCTACATTTACCCACAGGA
>PFKD01000454.1 GCA_002784125.1 Flexibacter sp. CG_4_10_14_3_um_filter_32_15 | reverse complement strand
AATAGTAAAGTCAAACTTAGCTAATTTTTTTTGAGGGAATAATTTATAATTTTCTGCTTTTTTGATAAAAATATCCATTTCGAAGGCAGGAAGTAGAATATCACATTTTCCATTTTGAGAAAGTAATTTATCAATAGATTTTAATAAATCATCAAAAGAAAGAGCTTCACTATGTAAAGCTAGATTTTTAGAAGTATTTTTTGTTTTGGATTGATGAAGAAAAAAAGGAGGGTTACTTATAATATGGTCAAATCTTAGATTATCTTTATCTGAAAATTCTTGACTAAAAGATTTACTAAAATCTTGTATTGAGAGGTTAAAAATTTCTAATCTACCTTTATAACTACTTCTCTCAAAATTTCCTTTTGCTGCTAAAAATGCCTCTTTTTCTATTTCTACGGCTGTGATTTTTGGGTTTTTAGTATCACTTCTTTGTGCTAACATTAAACTCAAAAGTCCTGTTCCTGTTCCAATATCCAAAATAGATTTACTCTCCGAAATATCAATATAACCACCAAAAACACAAGCATCTGTACAGATTTTCATGGCACAATTTTCTTGATCGATACTGAATTTTTTGAACTGAAACATTTTTTGGGAAATGGGAATTAGGGAATGGGAATTAGGAAGTGGGAATTAGGGAATGGGAATTAGGGAATGGGAATTAGGAAGTGGGAATTAGGGAATGGGAATTAGGAAGTGGGAATTAGGGAATGGGAATTAGGAAGTGGGAATTAGGAAGTGGGAATTAGGGAATGGGAATTAGGAAGTGGGAATTAGGAAGTGGGAATGTAAAATACAACTGAATACTTTGTTTTTAATAAACGCCTTTTACGGTATTATCCCATCCATTTTGTTGAAAAAGTATCATTTTTCTTCCGTTTTCAGGCAAATCAATAATCAATAAGTGATAGTTATCTTTCAAAGACATTCTGTAACCAAAAGCTCGCTGCCCGTTTTTGATTCCAAATTGTGAAACATTCGGTAAAAATTTATCTAATTGATGTACTTCAAAATTAGGCTTATCTGATGAAGCAAAAACATATTTTTTTACTTCCTCTAATTGATTTTTATTTACAAATTGATTTCTATCAAAGTCATAAATACGTTCAATCGGTTGCGTTCTAAATGTTGAAATAGTAGAATCTGCTTTGTGTTCTCGCATATACGAGATTTTATTTTTTGCAATGGCAATCGAACTATTTATTCCATAATTTATATCGCTAATTTCCTTCAAACGTTTAGGAGTGGCAAAATAAGCGACGGCAGCCTTATAAGTTCGATACGTACTTGGTTTTAAATCTTGTAAAATAGTAATGCGTTCTAAAAACTCACTTTCTGTCAGGTGTGTGCTAGAATCTATTTTATATTTATCAAAACGTTCTTTTATTTCTTCTAATGTATAATAGGTATATTCTGAAACATTTTTGTCTTTGGTAGTAATTTGTGCTTTTAGCGTATTAAAAGCAAAATTAGTGAATAGAAATAGAACTATAAAAGCAACAGTTAAATTTATTTTACCTAGAATTGCCATAAGTTTTGTAATTTTCATAATTGTAAAGATAGGTGCATAATTATTTATTATAGTCAGATATTCAAATTTCATTCTTAATTTATCAATTTATCAGAATTTATTCAATTTATGAAAAATTTAATTTTACTTTTTTGTATTATTTTATACTCTTAGCTGATTTAGCTCTTAAATTTATAATTAGTTCTTGATACTTTGATAAAATAGGTTTAAATTCGTTTTCATATAAATCAAAATAGCTTTAAAGACAAATTACTTCAACATTTTTTCAATGGAACTAGATACAATTAGTAAAAAGATATTTACAGGAGATAAAATCATTTGGGGAGTAGTTTTCCTTTTGGTTATTATTAGTGTTTTGGTGGTTTATAGTGCTACTGGTGCGATTGCTTTCAAGAGAATGGACGGAGATACAGAACATTATCTCATCAAACACAGTGTTCTTTTGGTTATGGCTCTTTTTGTTATGTGGTTTTGTCATCGGATAGATTACAGGTATTATTCTCGTCTTTCTCGTTTGGCATTACTTATTTCTGTTCCTCTTTTGATTCTGACGTGGCTTTTTGGAACTACTCTCAATGACGCAACTCGTGGTCTTATAATTCCATTTATTAATCAATCTTTCCAAACTTCTGATTTTGCTACTCTTGCTCTTATTGCCAATGTAGCGAGTATGCTTTCCAAACGTCAGCAAAGTATTAGAGAGTTTCAGCGTTCTACGCTACCAATTATTTTTTGGTCGGGTCTTATTTGTGGTTTGATTGCGCTGTCAAATTTTTCTTCTGCTGTCTTGCTTTTTGCTACTTGCCTTTTGATTATGTTTATCGGACGTGTTCCTGTTCGTTATTTGGTCATGACAGTAGTAATTGGTGCAATGGTCGGAATGATTGCCCTAAAATTAGGACAACGTTCTGGAACGGCTGCTTCTCGTGTAAAAGCATTTTTTGATACCGAACAAGTTACTTTTCAAGAAGAACAATCGTATATCGCTGTTGCAACAGGTGGTTTTATAGGAAAAGGAATAGGAAATAGCCAGCAACGGAATTTCCTTCCACACCCTTATTCAGATTTTATTTATGCCATTATTATTGAAGAATATGGGCTTTTGGGTGGAGTTATCGTCTTAGGACTTTATCTTATTTTGCTGTATCGTGGAATGGTAGCTATGGCAAAATCCGAACGAGCCTTTGGAGGGCTTTTGTCGGCAGGGCTGAGTTTTAGTTTGGTGGTGCAAGCTCTTGTTCATATGAGCGTAGTAGTCGGACTTGTACCTGTTACTGGACTTCCTTTACCTCTTTTGAGTATGGGTGGAACGTCTTTATTCTTTACAGGAATTTCTCTAGGAATTATTTTGAGTGTAAGTAGAGGAGAACTAGAAAAAACAGAAAAAGAACCAATTATACCTCCTCAAACTGGAAACAACTATCAAAGAATTGTGCATACGATTGAGTAAAAAGTATTACATACAAAACTAAATCCATTCTATTTTAGCACCCATATCTTCTACTTTAATTGTATTCTTGTAATCAACATGAGTGACATTTAAAAAAAGGCAAATCTTTGCCAAATTTTATTCTGTATAAATGTCACTCATGTTGAAATGTAAATTGTTTTTTACGTAAAAATAAGGATTTGAGTTTGATTTATCATTCTCTTTTCCATCCTCAACCTCTGTGCTTAAAATGTATTATTTATTCCTCTGTGTTTAAAAAGAAATTTAAGATTTGAATTACTGACAAAAACAAGTTAATTTTACGCATATATAAATTTAGACAACTAGAATTATTTTTTAATCAAATTTTAGAATGAAATACGACGTAACAATTATTGGTTCAGGTCCTGGTGGTTATGTAGCTGCCATTCGTGCAGCACAATTAGGACTCAAAACTGCAATTATAGAAAAATATGCTACTTTGGGTGGCACGTGTCTGAATGTAGGCTGTATTCCTTCAAAGGCACTTTTAGATTCTTCTGAGCATTTTCATGCTGCACAAAAAGACTTTAAAGAACACGGAATTGATATCAATGCCCCAAAAGTAAATTTTGAGCAAATGGTTGAACGCAAGCGTGGTGTTGTACAAAAAACATGTGATGGAATTGCTTTTTTGATGAAGAAAAACAAAATTGATGTTCATCAAGGAGTAGGTTCTTTCATTGACAAAAACAATATCAAGGTTATAGCAACAGATAGTAAAGAAAAGGGCAAAGAAACTAAAATCGAAACCGATAAAGTTATCATTGCAACAGGCTCAAAACCAACTATTTTTCCGTTCTTTCCTTACGACAAAAAACGTTTTATCACTTCAACAGAAGCATTGGAATTGAAAGAAGTCCCTAAAAAAATGATTATCATTGGTGGTGGAGTAATCGGAATGGAACTGGGTTCTGTTTATGCTCGTCTAGGAACAGAAGTTTCTGTTATTGAGTTTATGCC